>NZ_WPDC01000020.1:0-49599 GCF_035615595.1 Vibrio sp. R-1
CTTATCGGTGCCCTTTGTTTTTGGATCAGCACAAAGTTTGACCGACTTCGCTTTTTGATGATGTTGTCATCGCCATCTTTGATTTAAAGCAAATCTATCTTGGTTAGTGTTCGCACCGCGGCGAATTTCTACTATTCATATAAGCAGGCTCTAATTTAAAGCGATTCGTAAACGCTTAGAGCATAGATTCAGTTGCACATCAGGAGCCGTAACACATGTCAGCAACGTAAAGCCACAATAAAACCAATAACATAAAACAAGGAAGCCATTATGAAAGTCGTTCTTACCTCGCTGAGCTTAGCGATATCCCTCTCCTTCGCTGGGTATGCTTTGGCGGCATCGCCAAGAAGCGAACCTGTTTCCCCCATTTTACCTGCGCAGGAAATCCACATTGGAAAAGCCGAGTTGGGTAAAAAACTGTACTTTGATCCGCGCTTATCCAAATCAGGGTTTATCTCGTGTAACTCATGCCATAACTTGAGCATGGGCGGCAGTGATAACTTAAAAACGTCCATCGGTCATAACTGGCAACAAGGTCCAATCAACTCACCGACTGTGCTCAATTCCAGTTTGAATATCGCCCAATTTTGGGATGGTCGAGCGGCCGATCTGAAAGAGCAGGCGGGTGGGCCGATTGCCAATCCGGGTGAAATGGCTTTTACGCATACGTTAGCCATTGATGTGTTGCAATCAATCCCAGCTTACGTGAGTGAGTTTCGTCTAGTGTTTGGTAAGCCAACCCTCGATATCGATCAAGTGACCGAAGCGATTGCGGAGTTTGAAAAGACCTTAGTGACCCCATACTCACGTTTTGACCAATGGTTAATGGGGGATGATAGCGCGATAACGGCTCAAGAGCTGGCAGGCTATGAGTTGTTTAAAAACTCGGGCTGCGTGGCTTGTCATAACGGTAGTGCGTTAGGTGGTAATTCGTTCCAAAAAATGGGTTTGATTGAACCGTATCAAACCAACAATAAAGTCGAAGGACTCAGTGCGGTAACCGGCGCTGACGCCGATCGCTTTAAATTTAAAGTCCCGACACTGCGCAATGTGGCGTTAACGTATCCCTACTTCCATGACGGAGAAGCGGCCACGCTTAAAGACGCAGTGGATATCATGGGGCGTTTACAGCTAGGGCGTAAATTTACCGATGATGAAAACGGTAAGATAGTGGCTTTCTTGCATACCTTAACAGGAGAGCAACCAAGCTTTGCTTTACCCATTTTACCGCCATCCAACGACAATACACCTAAGCCTCAGCCTTTTGATTAGTTGAGGTAAGCGCCTGCTGGCTCGGTGTTTCACCTGCCAGCGGGCTTTACTATGTTTCGGGATGGCGATATCTAAACGGCTGCTACTTAAACGATCGGAGGTGGTTTAAATGGAAAAGCGAGCTGGTAAAAAAGTCCCCGCGCGCCATTGAGTATAAAAGGTAGCCCCTAAGGTAAAACCACGCAGTGCCATAAAGCTGAGCATGGCTAGCCACAGGGCGTGATTACCGTAGTGGGTCATGAACCCGTAAATGGCAAAGAAGGCGACGGCCGAAATAGCCATGCTATTTCGCATCTCTTTGCCTTTGGTCGCGCCGATAAACACACCATCCAATAGAAAACACCACACGGCGATTAATGGCATGGCGACCAGCCAAGGTAGATAATGTTCCGCCGTTGCTTGAACGCTCGGAATGTTAGTGATCATCTGGATCAGATCCGATCCAAAACCTAAGAAGATCAGGCTTAACAGCAAACAGATCATGGTAGCCCAAAAGGTACTGCTAATCATGGCAGTACGCAGTTGGCGATCATCCCTGGCACCTATTGCTTTACCGACCATGGCTTCCATCGCATAGGCAAATCCATCCATGCCATAGGAAATCATCATCAAAAAGCTCATCAGCACCGCATTAGCAGCGACGATGTCATCTCCCAACGCTGCGCCTTGAAAGGTCATAAAGCTAAATACGGCTTGCAGACAGAGTGAGCGGAGGAAGATGTCACGATTGAGCGCCACTAAACGGGAAAGCTCTTTGCTTAGAGAGGGGATAAAAGAGAAAGGGGCTGGGAGCTGATGCTGCCGCCAGTAACGCACCACGCACAGGAGGCCAAACAAGAGACCAGCATAATCGGCGATAACCGACGCAATGGCGGCTCCTTCGACTTTCAGCCCAAGCCCGAGTACCAACAGTAGATCGAGCACAATATTGGTCAGGTTAGTAATGATCACCATCCACATCGGGGCGCGGGCATTTTGCGTACCGAGTAACCAGCCCAATAGCACAAAGTTAAGGAGTGCGGCTGGAGCACTCCAAGCACGAAGGTAGAAATACGTTTCAGCGTAGGTTTTGACTTCGCTGCTGGCATCGCTGAAGTGAAAAATCAGTTCGGCGATAGGGCGATGAAACAGCAAAAACAGTGCGGCTAAACCCAGTGCAATGACGCTGCCTTGCAGTAAAACTCGAGCAAGCTGCTGTGAATTTTGCGCACCGTGCGCTTGGGCGGTTAAGCCTGTGGTCGACATGCGTAAAAAACCGAGCAGCCAGAATGTCACGCTAATCATAGTGCTGCCGAGTGCCACGCCGCCTAAATACCAAGCGTGTTCGAGATGACCGATCACCGCGGCATCGACTAAGCCGAGCAGTGGAACGGTAATGTTAGACAGCACCATAGGCAGCGCGATCGCCAGCACTTGGCGATGCACGTTCGGTTGTTTCAACGTTTGCAAAATCAGTGACACACAGAAAACCTCAGTAACGACTTGCGGTTAGTGTAACTGAGTGGGGATAGTTGGGCTATGACATGACCGAGATGGCGAGTTACCAATCCAGGTTAACAACAACAGGGGTTAAGCGTGTTTTGTAAATGCCGGAGCGTGCAATCGCGCGTTGCCAAAATTTCCAGCGATCACAATGGCGATCCAGTGGTGAGAAAGTGCGTACTGATTTCGCCCACGGCAAGCAATTGATGATGGCATCACCTGCGCAGGTAAACCCGTGGGCATAAGCTTCACAGCCCAGTTTTTGGCCTAGATAGCTGGAGGTTTTATCTCCCGCCACCACAAGGCAGGCGCTGGCTTTGGCAAAATGCAATCCGATAGAGCGCACGAAACGCGCCACTTGCTGAGCATCGCAATCGAGCAAGGCATGTTCACAGACCAACAGCACAGGAGCGAATTCAGGGATCGGCAGTTCGGCAAGTCCTTGTGGTTGCATCACATCACCACACACCAGTTGATAACGCTCACTGCGGTGAAATAGCTTCTCACGCCATAACAGGTTTTCAGTAATATCCCACTCAATCCAGTGGCAGCGGCCGTTATCAACCCGATAAAAGCGGGTGTCGAGGCCTGCGCCGACATTAATGATCCAGCCATCAGGATGAGTATCAAGAAAGTGGCGAACTTGTTGGTCACAAAGTTGAGTCAAAGTGACGTGGAGTAACTGCTTTTGAGCGATATCGCCCGTCAGGCAGTCTTGGGCTAAAGCGCAACGACGACAAGCATTGGCGGCAATCGGATCATACACCAAGCCATTATCGACCAAGCTTTCTCGGCTGCGCAGCCAAAGTGGCTGAACCAAATTCGCAGGAACTTGGTATGGGTCTGAGGTGGGTGAATCTGAGTGACGCATGCTCATCTTCCTATGCTGGGATAGGAAGATGATAATGAATCTCAAATAAGAAGGCAAGTTGTTGAGAATTTATCTCAACAAATCTTACATCCAAGTGCTGTTGCGAATGACGCCGACTGCAATGCCTTCAATGGTGAGCGATTGCGCGGCTAAATCGACTTCGATTGGCGCAAACTCTTCATTCTCCGCATGCAGGAAAACTTTGGAACCTTTGCGCTCCAGACGTTTCACAGTGACGTCATCTTCTACGCGCGCCACCACGACTTGGCCGTTGCGTACATCTTGCGTTTTGTGCACAGCAAGTAAGTCACCATCGAGGATACCGATGTTCTTCATACTTTCGCCATGTACACGCAGCAGAAAATCGGCTTGTGGGCGGAACATGCTTGGGTCTACTTGGTAGTGTGCTTCCACATGCTCTTGAGCAAGAATCGGTTCACCCGCGGCAACGCGGCCAATCAAAGGCAAGCCTATTTCGGCTTCTTCTTCGTTCGCGGCGTTATCGATGAGGATGCGGATCCCGCGTGAGGCTCCGGGCACCATTTCAATCACTTGTTTACGAGCCAGCGCTTTGAGGTGTTCTTCAGCCGCATTGGCCGAACGAAAACCCAGCTCTTTAGCAATTTCGGCGCGGGTTGGGGGCATTCCGGTTTCATCGATCTTGCTTTTGATCAGATCAAACACTTCTTGTTGGCGAGGGGTTAACGGCTTCATGAGTCACCTGTCTTTTTATACAGTTGACTGTGAGTATATCCAGTGCAATGAGAATTGCAAAGCCAATTGCTTGTTTTTTGTGTGATTGTGAAGTTAGCCACTGGATTGCGTTCTCCGTAATGGCTTCAAGGACGGTGTGGCAGCCACCCATTTCACTCGGAAATGCTGCGCATGTAAGCAATTAAATTAAAAGGTTTGACCAGTTTCTGGTATTCTTGGCGCGCAAAAAACGATACCGCACGATGGTGAGCTCTCACGTTGGCCGTGAAAGCAGACGTACTGTCGCGCTTATTTCAAGAATCTTGAGGCTTTGAACTCTATGTCTTCAGGACACCTATTATCCCGTTCACTACTGAAGTTGCCGATGTCGGTGCTGGTGAAAGGGACGGCGATTCCGTCTAATCCGATCCAAGATCTGGATATCGATACTCATAAACCGGTGATTTACGCCTTACCGTTTCGCTCCAACGTCGACCTGCTGACGTTGCAAACACATGCCAAAGAAGCTGGGCTGCCTGACCCTTTAGAGCCTTTGATGCTGAATGGCAAAGCTTTCCAGCGCTATGTGTTTATTGCTTCGCGCCCAACGCTGCTGAGTAGCGATCAGCATGTGCCGAGTGACTCTATTGCGCTGTTTTCTGAGCTGCTGACCGAACATAAGCTCGACAGTGAGTTGGATGTGCAGGTGATCCCAGCAACGGTATTATGGGGACGTAAACCGGGCAAAGAAGGGCAAGAAAGACCTTATTTGCAAGCGTTGAATGGTCCGGAGAAAGCGCTGGCCGTTTTGGCTTCTGGCCGTGACTGCTTGGTGCGTTTTAGCCCTGTCGTTTCGATGCGTTACATGGCGGATACCCACGGCACCGATGCCTCGATCGCGCACAAATTGGCTCGTGTAGCACGCATTCACTTCTCACGGCAAAAACTGGCGGCGTCAGGCCCCAATTTGCCGCAGCGAGCACAACTGTTTGCCCGCTTGATGAACTCTCCTGCGATTGAAAAAGCGATTGCGGACGAAGCGAAATCCAAACAGATCCCACTCGAAAAAGCGCGCAAAGAAGCGCACGACATCCTAGATGAAATCGCGGCGGATTTTTCCTATTCGCTGGTGAAAAAAGGCGATCGCATTTTAGGTTGGTTGTGGAACCGCATCTATCAAGGGTTAAACATCAATAACGCGGCCACCGTGCGTCGCTTGGCGCAAGATGGCCATGAAATTGTCTACGTGCCTTGTCATCGTAGCCATATGGATTACTTACTGCTTTCTTATGTGCTTTATCATGAAGGCATGGTGCCGCCGCATATTGCTGCTGGGATTAACTTGAACTTTTTCCCTGCTGGGCCGATTTTCCGCCGCGGCGGCGCGTTCTTCATTCGTCGCAGCTTTAAAGGCGCGCCACTTTATTCAACGATTTTCCGTGAATATCTTGCTGAGCTGTTTGCGAAAGGCTATTCGGTGGAATACTTCAGCGAAGGTGGCCGCTCGCGTACCGGTCGCTTGCTGCCAGCGAAAACTGGCATGTTGGCGATGACCATTCAAGCTATGTTGCGTGGTTTGAATCGTCCAGTGACTTTAGTCCCAGTCTACATCGGCTATGAGCATGTGATGGAAGTGGGTACTTACGCCAAAGAGTTACGCGGCAAACGTAAAGAGAAAGAGAATGCGGGTTTAGTGCTGCGCACGCTGCGTAAGCTGCGCAATTTTGGTCAAGGTTACGTGAACTTCGGTGAGCCGATCCCACTCAACCAGTTTTTGAATGAAACCGTACCGCAATGGACGCAAGATATTGACCCGATGGGCGAGAGCAAGCCGCAATGGATGACGCCAACGGTGAATAAACTCGCGACCCGTATGATGACGCACATCAACGATGCGGCTGCGGTGAATGCGATGACCTTGTGTGCGACGGCGCTGCTGGCTTCGCGTCAGCGTGCCTTGGCGCGTGACAACCTGATTAAGCAGGTGGATTGTTACTTATCACTGCTGCGCAATGTGCCGTATTCAGCCACTTCGACGCTGCCGAGTGAGAGTGCAGAAAAGCTGGTTGAACATGCGGAGTCGTTGGATAAGTTTGTGGTGGAAACCGACACCATGGGCGACATTATTTCGCTGGATCGCAACCAATCGATCCTGATGACTTATTATCGCAACAACATTATCCACCTGTTGGCTCTGCCATCGCTGATCGCTCAGTTGTTGATTCGTCAGCAAAGCGTATCGCTGGAAAAGGTGCAAGCGACCGTTGCACAAATCTATCCTTTCCTGAAACAAGAGCTGTTTTTGCGTTTTGAGCCAGAAGAACTCAACGATCTGGTACTGCGTTATGTGGCAGAGCTAGCCCGCCAAGGTTTGGTCACGGTGGAAGGGAAAACCGTCACCCTGAATCAAGCGCAAACTCAAGTGCTGATGCTGCTGGGGCGCATTATCTCCGAAACGCTGCAGCGTTATGCGATTGCGCTGAACCTGCTGGTGAGCTGCCCGCATTTGGGTAAAGCAGAGCTGGAAGAGAAGAGTCAGGAAGTGGCGCAGCGTCTTGGTCGTTTGCATGGCATTAATGCGCCTGAGTTCTTTGACAAAGGGGTATTTGCTTCGCTGTTCGTGACGTTGCAAGAGCAGGGATATCTCGATGATCAAGGCCGCTGCGTATTAGAAACGGCGAAGCCGCTCTCTCGCCAGCTTTATGCACTGATCTACCCAGAAGTGCGCATGACGATTCAAGAAAGCTTGTGTCAGGTTGACGCGTAGCGATTGTGTTCTAGCCAATCGAACCGAATGAAAAAGGCATCCTGCGGATGCCTTTTCTTTTACCTTAAGCTGGGATTACCAAACGCTGAGCAGAATGCCTGCGGTGATGGCCATTCCTACATAGTTGTTATTTAAAAACGCCTGAAAACAAGGCATACGTTCGCGATAACGGATCAAATGTTGTTGGTAAGCAAACAGCCCCGCTGCGATCAGTAGACCCCAGTAGTAACTGGTGCCAAGCGCTAAACCTTGGCCTAGAGCGACCAGTAAACTCAAAGTGGCCAATTGCAGTAGGCCAATGATGCGTTTATCCCAACGCCCGAATAAGATCGCAGTCGATTTGATGCCAATTTTCACATCATCATCTCGGTCTACCATAGCGTATTGGGTGTCGTAAGCAATTGTCCATAACGCATTAATCAAAAACAGTACCCAGACTTGTGGAGGCAGCGTATCTGCTTGAGCAGCCCAAGCCATAGGAATCGACCAACTGAACGCGAGGCCAAGCACCAGTTGAGGCAGGTGAGTGAAGCGCTTCATAAACGGGTAAATAAAGGCTAACAGAATGCCGATAAAAGAGAGCTGGATAGTTAGGGTATTCATAGTCAACACGAGTAAGAACGAGCTGACAGCAAGAAGAACAAATAACAGTAAGGCTTCTTTGGCCGAAACTAACCCTGCGGGCAATGGACGTTGGCTCGTGCGCTTCACATGGCCATCGACATGGCGGTCGGCGTAATCGTTGATCACACACCCAGCTGAGCGCATTAAAAAAACCCCTAACACAAACACGACTAAGACGCGAAGATCCGGCAAGCCTTGAGCGGCTAAAAGCAGCGCCCACAGAGTAGGCCAAAGTAAGAGTAGGGAGCCAATCGGGCGATCCATGCGCATCAGTTGCCAGTAAGCGCGCGCTTTAACAGCGGTCATTTACACTCTCTCCTTAGAGTAAATCGGGGATGTGGCGAGAAACAGCTCCGTCACTAACATGGGTTTGTTGTTCATCCATAAGCGAGAGCGACGGGCTAATAGTCGTCCGAGTTCTGTCTCTACCCAGCCAACTTGCAGTGCATCTCGCTTAACATTATCCGCACTAAATACGGTGAGACCTAGTGGAATTTTCCCTTGTTGGGTGAAATCAAACGGCTGATTGTGCATGGATGAGCGCGGGATCAAGGTATGGCCAAATACCCAAGGTTGTTGGTCGCCATAAATAATCACTTGGCGCAGAAGATACTCTTCAGAGGCGAGCAACTGAGTCTCATCATAGCTCAGGGTGTCCGCCGGCATGATTTGGTTACTTAATAAGTCTACGGTCAGATGCTCACACTGCGTCGCCATTCGGCGCGAAAGAGAGCCTTGTTCGAGTAGCCATTGCTGAGCTAAAGGGGCTGGAAATTCAATGTCATCAGGCTGTTGCCAAGTGACGCGATTCAGTGCGGCTAAATAGAGCGAAGTTAATTGATTCATACTATTATTCAATTTGACGCTTTACCCGATTACCCTAGCTACCTGCAATACCACCGAGTTTGGGTATACAATAAAGCTCAGATTTTGATTCCAAACCAAAGAGTTCGAACGCGGAAAGCATTTTATTTACCAAATGGATGCTCTATTGTAACAAGACTCCGGCGGTTCGAGTATTGCGAACAGAATAAAGAGCAGACAGAAATATGCTAAAACGTTACGTCGTCCAAATAATGCTCGCTTTGAGCTTCATTGTTCCTTTTCATAGCCATGCGGAAGAGAAATCTGCTGTACCTCAGTTGGCTTATTTCACTTTAGAACCTGATCTCACCACCAATTTTTTTACCAAAGGTAACAAATTGGGTTATATCCAAGTACGGATCGATATTATGGTCGCCAATGCTGCAGATCTCCCCGTTGTGGAGCAGCATCAACCTTTGATTCGTGATGCCGTGGTTGAGCTGCTCGGTAAGCAAACCGAAGACACCATCAAATCCTTAGCAGGCCGTGAGGATTTGCGTAAGTCGCTTGTCAATCGCCTCAACAACATCCTGTTGCCAGAGGTAGGGCGTACTGTGATCGCGGATCTGCTGTTTACGAAATACATCTACCAATAATCGGCTTGTGTTGGGTGCATCGCTCAGCGACGAGTCAGTAAACAAAAAGCGGCGGTTGCCGCTTTTTTACTCTCAGAGTATCGATGTCTGCTGCATCATGGTTTCACCCAACTCAGGCTCAAAAACTCTCCCATTCTTCATCGTGCGCGACCTGCATAACGGGTTGTGCTCTCGAGCTGGCTTTGGCCGTGATTTTTGCTGGCGTTTTAGCGATGTGGCTGGCCGGATGTCGAGTCACAGGTGCGGATTGCGGGCGCTTATTGACCGCTTTCAGCGGTGATGGGGCGCTCGTGTCCTGATCTGGCAATCTGAACATAGCGACATGGTCATAGAGCTGCTCGGCCTGTGCTAATAGGCTTTCTGAAGCCGCGGCTGCCTCTTCGACGAGTGCGGCATTTTGCTGGGTCATCTCATCCATCTGATTGACCGCTTGGTTCACTTCATTGATCCCCGTTGCCTGCTCGGCTGACGCAGAGGCGATATCGGCCATCAAATCATGGACTCGTTTGATCGACACGACTATGTCTTTCATGGTGCTGCCGGAGCGATCCACCAATTCATTCCCATTGCTGATTTTACTCACTGAATCTGAGATGAGCGCCTTAATATCTTTCGCTGCATTGGCTGAGCGCTGTGCGAGTGAGCGTACTTCGGAGGCGACAACGGAAAATCCGCGGCCTTGTTCACCGGCTCTAGCGGCCTCTACCGCGGCATTGAGTGCCAGAATATTGGTTTGGAAAGCAATACCATCGATCACACCTATAATATCGGCGATCTTTTGCGCGGATTCGTTAATCGAGGCCATAGTCACTACCACTTGCTCAATCAGTTCTCCACCGCTGGCGGCGATTTCCGTGGCTTTACCCGCAAGGATGTTCGCCTGCATGGCGTTATCCGAGTTTTGTCGCACCGTGCTGTTTAGCTCTTCCATGCTGGAGGCCGTTTGCTCAAGATTGGAGGCTTGTTGCTCGGTTCGGCTAGAGAGGTCGGTATTGCCATTGGAAATCTCCGTCGCTGCTAGCTTGATGGTCGCGGCGACGCTGTTGATGTCAGTAATGATTTGACGCAATGTGACAATGAATTGACTGATCACCTCACCGAGCTCAGCAAATTCACCTTCAAAAGGATGCGTGAGTTGTGCACTGAGATCGCCGCTGGAGAGCGCCGTCATGACGCGTTTGACTTCATTGACCACCATCTTACGCTGAGTCACGTTGGTGGCATATTTGACAACCTTATACGGTTTACCCTCGCTGTCCATAATCGGGTTATAGCTGGCTTGGATCCAGATCTCTTTCCCCCCTTTGCCGAAACGTTTGTATTCGTCGACAAAAAATTCGCCGGAGCGCAAACGTTGCCAGAAATGTTGGTACTCTTGACTCTGTTTATACTGCTCATCGACAAACATGCTGTGGTGCCGCCCTTGGATCTCATCCAACTGATAGCCCACCGTTTGCAGAAAATTCTGATTTGCAGTCAGAATGGTACCATCGAGCGTAAATTCAATCACGGCTTGGGTGAGATTGACCGCATTCATTTGACCACTACGGTCAATTTTTTCCAGCTTGGCCGCAGTGATATCTTGCAACAGTACCACCACGTTTTGTAATTGACCGTTTATCGCCTTGATGGGATACAGATCCGCTTTTATCCAGATTGCCTCTTGCGAGCGGCTGAGCTGTAATTCGGCAGAAACAGGGTGTCCTTTTTTGGCATCCTGCAGCAAGCGCTGCACAGATGGCTGCTGATGAGTGCGCCATAAGTTCGCAAAATCCGCTCCGACCATAGCCTCAGCCGATACCCGACAGAGATGAGCAAACGCATCATTGGCATAGCAAATCGTGCCGTTGGGCTCACATTCTAACAGTGCCAGATGCTCACGAATCACCTGAACAAAAGCTTGATTGACTTGGGGTGTGAGGTCTGATTCTGGCGTGGTGAGCGCAAGGTCAGTTTGATAAGGCGCAACCTGTGGTTCTTGCTGTAATGCCGTCGTCTCGGTTGTTACCGGAGATTGCATCAGCGGGTCTGGCTTAACCTCCGCTGGCTGCGTCGGATGATGTGGTGCTGTAGAGAAAAGACGTGCCAATAAACCCATAACCTGCTCTCCTTGGATGGGACCAACTGATGTTTTTATTTCCCTTTTCTACTTGAAGCGGTCACGCTGGAGGCCGTGTTCGTTTCGTCCAGTCACAGAGTTTATCTATGCTTGTAACGATGGTCTCACTGGCCCTCTGCCGTCGCAGCAAGTTGTTAGGGCATGCGATCATTGATCGCGTGATCTTATGGCAACACTAAGGCACAACGCAGTCAGGACAGCACAGAACTGACAAGCATTATGTTGCACATTCGATACTAACTCATAGCAGAGGTTTGGTGATTAGTACAAGTCGGTGAGCCGTTTTACGATCAGCATACGTGCTGACCTTGATCACGACTCAAAGAGAAGCGGCGCAAGAAAAGAGGAAATGCTTAAGCTTGTTGGTCGCGTTGGCTGTCGAACCATGCCAGTACGACACCGCTGATTAAGCCAGCTAAATGAGCGGTATTGGCAATCGCCATAAACGGCTGCACATAACCTAACACTAACCAGATCAGCATAAAGCCCATCAAGGATCTTGGAATGGATAAACCCAGTTGGGGGGCGCGCTGACCAAGAATCCACAGGTACCCAGCCAAAGAATAGACAACACCGGATAGGCCTCCAAAATTCACGCCTTCAACCCAGTATTGACCGGCACCAGAGATAATCGCGGACACCACAAACAGCTTAATCAGTCTGACACTGCCAAGGCGCTGTTCAAGATCGCCCCCAAATTGCCACCACCAGAGTAAGTTAAAGGCAATATGCATGACGGAAAAGTGCAGTAAAGCATGACTGACCCAGCGCCAAATTTGCCATTGCTGGCTAGCAAGAGCGGGAAAATGTAATGCATTAAACACCGCATCTCCCGCACCAAACGTTTGCAGAGTAAAGATGATGATGCACAGCGCCATAATAAACAGCGTAAACACTCCAGCTTTGGCTTTAATCAGACTGAGTAAATTGGGCGATGCGTAATGAAATTGGGGGCGCTTTTGATCAGCGACTTCCCATGAGGCGGCTTGGTATTTTTCCGCATAAGGGTTCTCTAAAAACAGCGCGAGTTCAGCTTGTGCGGTTTCGATGTGTTGATCTTGGATTATCCAAAGAGTGAACTGACCACCTGCATCCGGCATCATCTGAATTTCAATGTGGTGGGCGGCCATGTAATCGATAAAAGCTTGTGCCGCACGCGGATTGTTAAAAGTGGTCAGTAAATGCATTAGTCCTTAACTCGCTTCGATGGGGAGATTGGCACGATGCCAGGCTTCAAAGCCGCCATCGACACTATACACCTCTTCAAATCCTTGGTTAACCAGATATTGGGCTGCGCCTTGGCTACTTACCCCGTGATAACACATGACTAAAACCGGCTGATCAAACTCAGCTTGTTCCATGAATTGAACCATGGATTGGTTCGTCAGGTGGTAAGCGTTTTTAGCATGAGCGAGTTGAAAAGATTGTGGGTCGCGAATATCGACTAAATGAGCCTGTTTCTGCTCCATCATGGCTTGTGCTGCATTAACGTCGATGTGTAAAAAATGGTCCATAGGTTTGCTCTCATTTGGCATGCCGAATCGGACTAAGTGTAACCTATTCAAGTTTAGACAAGTACTGGACAAGAGTAGGGTTATCCACTTGTGATTAAAATGACAGCACCTGTGGGTAATCCTGTGAATTGCGTTGATAAAGTGGTTTTGTGATTTTCGATCCACAATATGTAGCGATGATCCTGATTTTGCTGTGGGTAATTTTGAAAGTATCCCCAATCGATGAATTGTAATAAAGCCTTGAAATAGGCGGTTTGATGACAGTGAATAAAGAAATTTGTCACAGAGTTATCCACAGGTCGATTTGCGCAACGAGATCCCGAGTGCGATCTAAAATCGGATCACTGCAGCGCGATTGAACGTTTGAGTGGAGTCTATTTCGTGTGAAGTCACAGGAAGGGGGAAAGGCACAAACCAAGAATGACCTGCACGGGCAAGTCATTCGCTCACTTATCGAAGCTTGAGTGACGATGAGCTTAGTGCAAAAGAGAGGTTAATAAGGCCACTATGCTCTCGCAGCAAAGCAGCCACTATTTGATCTTGATGATATGTCCGCACTCTCTGCAGATGTAGACTTCTTTAATACCAATCAGCTTTTGCCACAGTGTGCGCCGTTTACGTTGCAAATGATTCGTGTGAGTACAATTGAGCATAATATATAAGTTAACCATGAAAAATTGTTACGAATATTACATTTGCTGCATAGGAAATGAAAGTGATCTTGGTTCAATAAAATGCTATGAAATTAAATTAATAAAATTGTCATTTATCTATTCTAAACAATACCTTAGAGTTGTTGTTGGTAATTTTGATAACCTCGCCGAGAGGGAGTGAACGAAGCTGTGCAACTTTCTCACTGATGAGATGGGTGAACATAGGTTCATTGCGTTTTCCACGGTGGGGGACGGGGGCTAAATAGGGACAGTCCGTTTCTAAAATTACGTAGTTGAGATCGAGTTGCGGGATCACTTGATCCATGCCGCTATTTTTAAAAGTACTGACTCCGCCAATGCCGAGATGAAAACCAAGATCATTGATCGCTTTTGCCTCGTCGACACTGCCGCCAAAGCAGTGAAAAACACCGCGTAAGCGACCATCTTGCGCTTGCTTGAGTAATGCTAATGTCTCGTTGAGCGAATCTCGGGTGTGAATGACCACGGGCAAATCCAGCTCTTTTGCCCAGTTGAGTTGGGTTAAAAACGCCATTTCTTGTTCGGCTTTAAAAGTCTTATCCCAATATAGGTCGATACCGATTTCGCCTACGGCAATAAAAGTGTGGCGAGAAAACCACTCATAAATGGTCGCTAAAGTCTGTTTTACATTGGCATCCACATAGCAAGGGTGGAGTCCCATCATCGAATGGCAAAGATCTGGGTAGGCTTTTTCTGTTGCCAACATGGGCGCAATGGAATTGAGGTCAATATTAGGCATCAAGATTTTTTCAATACCGACTTGTCTAGCGCGAGCGATCACCTCATCGCGGTCATGGTCAAATTCACTGGCATAAACGTGGGCATGGGTATCAATCATCGCATCATCTCAACATTCGGTTTTGTGGCGAGTATACGTGAGTGTGAGCACGAGGTCATTTTTGGCTTTTTCCTGCTTTGCCGCTAGCATGCCGAGCCGAGAGTGATATGATTTTGCCCAGCACTTCCCTCAGAACCTGATTTTTCAGGCACTGACCACATAAGAAGGAGAATAGAGTGTCGGTATCCATTCAAGGTCAATTTCCTGGGCGTCGTTTACGCCGCCTGCGTAAACATGATTTCAGCCGTCGCCTTGTGGCCGAAAACCAGTTGTCGGTGAACGATCTGATCTACCCGATGTTTATTTTGATGGGTAAAGATCGCCGTGAAAAAGTCGATTCCATGCCGGGCGTAGAACGTTTATCCATCGATTTAATGCTGGAAGAAGCACAATACCTCGCTAACCTCGGTGTGCCTGCGATTGCTCTGTTTCCTGTGGTCAATCAGGATGCGAAAAGCCTATGTGCTGCCGAAGCTTACAACCCTGAAGGCTTAGTTCAACGCGCAGTGCGTGCGTTGAAAGAGCATGTGCCGCAAATGGGCGTGATCACTGATGTGGCGTTGGATCCATTCACAACTCATGGACAAGACGGCATCATCGATGAGCAAGGTTATGTGTTGAATGATGAAACAACGGAAGTGCTAGTGAAGCAAGCACTGTCGCATGCTCAAGCTGGTGCGGATGTAGTTGCCCCTTCCGATATGATGGATGGCCGCATCGGGCGTATTCGTCAAGCATTGGAAGAGGCGGGGTACATTCATACTCAAATCATGGCTTATTCCGCTAAATATGCCTCGAATTACTATGGGCCATTCCGTGATGCGGTCGGGTCATCTGCGAATTTAAAAGGTGGCAACAAGAAAAACTACCAAATGGACCCCGCCAATTCCGATGAAGCTTTGCATGAAGTCGCGATGGACATCAATGAAGGCGCGGACATGGTGATGGTGAAACCCGGCATGCCCTATCTGGATGTGGTGCGTCGAGTCAAAACCGAATTGCAGGTACCGACCTTCGCTTACCAAGTTTCCGGTGAGTATGCGATGCACAAAGCGGCAATCATGAATGGTTGGTTGAAAGAGCGGGAAACGGTATTCGAATCTTTACTCTGCTTCAAACGTGCAGGTGCAGATGGCATTTTGACTTACTTTGCGAAAGAGGTGGCTGAGTGGCTGGCGGAAGACAGCGCAAAAGCCGCGCAGTTCTTACCTAAAAAGTAAAGAATACACCGCGCTAATAAAGCAAAGCTCAAGGCTGACGTAAGTCAGCCTTTTTAACATCTCTAAACCACTGTTTTTAGCGATGGCGATTGTTTGAGGAAAAATGATGTTAATTCGTGAAGGTTCCCTGAGTGAAATTGTACAAATCGTTGAAAAAATTCATGAGTTTGCGCAGAAAGAGACGGAACAGAGCTTACAAGCTCGGCTGAACGATAAGACTTGCTTAGTGCTCGTTGCAGAAAATGAGAGCGAATTGCTAGGTTTTAAAATGGGTTACGAGCTCGATAATAAAACGTTCTACAGCTGGTTTGGTGGTGTGACTCCTGCCGCACGAGGGCATGGTGTCGCGCAGCGCTTACTTGACGTTCAAGAAAAATGGGCGTTAGAGCAGGGGTATCAACGTATCAAAGTGAAATCGCGCAATCAGTTTCCCGCCATGTTACGGTTGTTGATAAAAAATGGTTATCTCATTGAAAATTATGATAAAAAAGAATCCATCGTCGAGAGCCGAATCCACTTTGTTAAAGTGCTCTAAAAAATAAATGAGATTTTTTCTCATTTGGGTGTTGACTATTAAATGAGAACTATTATTATTAACCACGTCTTAGGGAACAAGTGAAGGTTCACCAGGACGTTAAGTCACCCTTTATCGAGTCATCGATATGTGGTAGCGAAACGGCCGAACTTAAGCAGGTTCTTTTTGACACGACATTGCTCACATTGCTTCCAGTGTAATTTTTAGCTTTTTGGTAAAGCGAATCAAAAAATTGGCTTTGACCTTGTTTGCTAGGCGACATCTTCGGGTGTCGCTTTTTCTTTTTGTGGCTCTCGCCCATGAAGTTATCCACTGAAGCTTAATATTATCCCAGCAACGAGTGGACAAGTATGAAGTTTCACTGCACTCATCCACTGGTCAATCCATCACGTAAGCAGAGTGAGCAAAAGGGCAGCGAGTGTCTTTTCCACAATTTACGATCCGCAAAAGATCATTTTATTTTCAGTCGATCCTTTTTTTTATTTTTTAAAAACATTAACTTAAAAATTAATCATGCAGTAAATTTATCGGTTTTAAATCGACGTAAATAAATCTATAAACAGAGTTATCCACAGAATGCAGGGTTGGGTAAGTGGGTCGGATATCCCCTGAATGAGCCAAAATCGGTAACAACATGGAATCCAAGCAGTAGTCGTGGCATCCTAGGCTCATTTACTTACGTTTGGATAATCCTTCTATGGCTCATATACCTGACAATCCATTGATTTTGATCGACGGCTCCTCTTACCTTTATCGCGCATTTCATGCTTACCCGGGCACCATGAGTAATGGTGAAATCCCAACCAACGCCATCTATGGTGTGGTAAACATGATTCGCAGCATGATGCGCCAGTTCGCTTCGGATCGTATGGCGGTGATTTTTGATGCCAAGGGAAAAACCTTCCGTGATGAGATGTACGATCAATACAAGGCGCATCGTCCTCCTATGCCAGATGAGTTGCGCTGTCAGGTTGAACCTTTACACCAAGTTATTCGCGCTATGGGTTTACCGCTGTTGGCGATTGAAGGTGTAGAAGCTGACGATGTGATTGGTACGTTGGCGCGCCAAGCCTCACAAGCTGGTATGCCTGTTTTGATCAGTACCGGCGATAAAGATATGGCGCAGTTGGTGGATGATAATATTACCCTGATCAATACCATGACCAACGTCGTGCTGGATCGCCAAGGTGTGATTGAAAAATTCGGTATCCCGCCAGAGCTTATTATCGACTACCTCGCCTTGATGGGCGATAAAGTGGATAACATTCCCGGCGTACCCGGGGTGGGTGAAAAAACCGCGACCGCACTTTTGCAAGGGATTGGCGGCTTAGAAGCGCTGTACGCCAACCTCGATAAAATCGCTGCTTTAGGCTTCCGTGGCTCAAAAACCATGGCACAAAAGCTGGAAGAGAACCGCGATAATGCCAAGCTCTCTTATCAACTCGCCACCATCAAATGTGATGTCGAGCTTGAGGAATCTCCGCAAACCCTGCTAAAGCAAACGCCAGATCGTGACGCCTTGATGTCGCTCTACGGTAAGCTCGCCTTTAAATCTTGGCTGACCGAATTGCTTGATGGTGGTACAGGTGTTGTGACGGCGGACGAGCAAACGAAAACCTCTTCAGTTACTGTGTCAACCGCAGCAAGTCATGCGGCTGCGATTCCTGAAAGCCCTGCGGCCCACATCGATCGTAGTCAGTATCAAACCATCCTAAACGAGCAAGACTTCCAGCTTTGGTTAGAGAAGTTAAAACAAGCCGAGCTGTTTGCCTTTGATACGGAAACCGACAACCTTGATTACATGGTCGCCAATTTGGTGGGGATGTCGTTTGCAGTTGCCGAAGGTGAAGCGGCTTATCTGCCAGTCGCGCACGATTATCTGGATGCGCCGCAGCAGTTGGATCGCGACTGGGTGATTGCCCAGTTGAAACCTCTGCTTGAAGATGAAAGCAAAGCCAAAGTGGGCCAAAACCTCAAATACGATGCGAGCGTGATGGCGCGCTACGGCGTTGAGCTGCGTGGTATTCGCCACGACACTATGCTGCAATCCTACGTTTATAACAGCGTGGGCGGCAAACATGATATGGATAGTTTAGCGCTGCGTTTTTTACAGCACAGCTGTATCTCGTTTGAACAAGTGGCAGGTAAGGGTAAGAACCAGCTCACCTTTAACCAAATCGCTTTAGAAGAAGCGGCACAATACGCGGCAGAAGATGCGGATGTGACGTTGCGTTTGCATCAGCGTATTCATCCGTTGATTGAGCAAGACGCTAAGCTTGAGCAAGTGTATCGCGAAATCGAAATACCGCTGGTACCTGTGCTATCACGTATTGAACGTACGGGCGTGATGATCGACGACATGCTGCTCAGTGCCCAATCGCAAGAAATTGCGTTACGTTTAGATCAATTAGAACAAAAAGCTTATGAGTTGGCAGGTCAGCCGTTCAACTTAAGCTCGCCGAAGCAGCTACAAACCATTTTGTTTGAGCAAATGAAACTGCCTGTCTTGCAAAAAACGCCATCCGGTACACCTTCAACCAATGAAGAAGTGTTGCAAGAGCTGGCTTTGGATTACCCACTGCCGAAAGTGCTGATTGAGTACCGTGGTCTGGCCAAACTCAAGTCGACCTATACCGATAAGCTGCCGAAGATGATTAACCCCAATACAGGGCGTGTACATACTTCTTACCATCAAGCTGTCACGGCAACGGGGCGTCTTTCATCGACAGATCCTAACTTGCAGAACATCCCTGTGCGTAATGAAGAAGGACGCCGTATTCGCCAAGCGTTTGTTGCTCCGCATGGTTGGAAAATCATGGCGGTCGACTACTCGCAAATCGAGCTGCGTATCATGGCGCACCTGTCGGGCGATCAGGCGTTATTGGATGCTTTCCGTGATGGGAAAGATATCCATGCGGCGACAGCGGCAGAAATCATTGGTGTGCCGATTGATCAAGTGAGCAGTGAGCAGCGTCGTCGAGCGAAAGCGGTGAACTTTGGTTTGATCTACGGCATGAGTGCGTTTGGTCTGGCAAAACAGCTCGGTATTCCACGCGGTGAAGCACAAGAGTATATGGATAAATACTTCGAGCGTTATCCCGGCGTGATGCAGTACATGGAAGATACGCGTAGCCGTGCTGCACAATTGGGTTATGTCGAAACCATCTTCGGTCGTCGCTTACATTTGCCGGAAATTACCTCACGTAACGCTATGCGCCGCAAAGCGGCTGAGCGGGCAGCGATCAACGCACCGATGCAAGGCACTGCGGCAGACATCATCAAAAAAGCCATGTTGTTGGTGGATGAGTGGATTGAGCGAGAAGGCGATGGCCGAGTCAAATTGCTGATGCAAGTACACGATGAATTGGTCTTTGAAGTTAAAGAGTCATCTTTATCCGAAATTGAAAGTAAAGTACAACAGCTGATGGAGTCAGCGGCCGAGCTTGCAGTGCCTTTAGTGGCCGAAGCTGGTCACGGCGACAACTGGGATCAGGCACACTAGCTCGATTTTCCAGCGAAACTGAAGAAATGCATGAGCCAGCGCACGTTCGCTGGCTTTTTTTATCACTAAAAAAAGTTTACCTAGCTCAGACAGTTATGTTGTTTAACTAAAATTTAATGAAAAAAAACTACAAAAAATATTTTCAATTCTGACCAATTGTTGTACATTAGCTCGCGTAGGGTACAGAGGTAAGATGTTCTATCTTTCAGACCTTTTGTTTCACGTTATTGGATTAGGCTGATTCAGCCGCCCCAGTCACCATTTGACTGGGGCGTTTTTTATTGGGCGCTATTCCACGTTGGCACTTCTGCTTTTAGCCTATATCTCTGCTCATTTTGTGGTCGGTCGCTTATGTACTTTAAGCGGATTGATTCGACAAAAAACACTCCATTCTGTAACTAAACACCATTCACACTTTTATTATTTCTAACGAGAAATCAAGTCTCTAAAACACAGCATTTAGGCCTTCGAACGATGCTGAAAGCCAAGAGCAGAAAGGGTTAAGCTATCTTGAGTCATCTGATCTTGAGCGTTTTGTGCCGACTTGAAAAAGAGCCGCGTTTGCGGAATGCTTGGGCCATAACAATAAAAACCGTTTTCTCTCCCGTTGCCCCACCAGGATGGTGGGGATTTTGTTGCTTTCCCTCATATTTGTTGGCCTACCATCGACAATCCTGAGTGACATCTCTGAATTGTGGTAATAAAAAACCCCGCATGAGCGAGGTTTGTCGTGACATAGTGTTAAGACTATTGGTCGGTAGACGATTCAGGCTGCTCGCCTTCTTCTTGTTCGGCAATAGCTGCCAACACCGGTGCATACCACTCATCCAGTTTGGCGCGCAGAGTATCGACACCAATTCCGCTTAATGAAGAGAAAGCATCAACGGCCACATCGCCACCAAAGGTTTTTGCCTCTTCACGCACTTTCAATACTTGTGCTTTACGAGCGCCACTTTTTAGCTTATCCGCTTTAGTCAGCATCACTTGTACTGGAATTCCGCACTCTACCGCCCAGATGATCAGTTGCTGATCGAGGTCTTTCATCGGATGACGAATATCCATCAGTACCACTAAGCCTTTTAGGCTTTGGCGCTTTTGTAAGTATTCACCAAGGGCTCGCTGCCACTTGAGCTTCATCTCTAGCGGGACTTGAGCAAAGCCATATCCGGGCAAATCGACGATATGACAGCCGTCTGCTACTTTAAAAAGGTTAATCAACTGCGTACGACCCGGAGTCTTACTGGTTTTGGCCAGATTTTTCTGGTTGGTCAGGCGATTAAGGGAACTTGACTTACCAGCATTAGAGCGTCCTGCAAACGCAATTTCGATACCTTCATCTTCAGGAAGATGGCGAATATCAGGCGCACTGGTAATGAAATGCGTGTTTTGGTAATGAATTTTTACGCTCACTGTGTTAACTCCATCTCGACTTTGTGTAGTCGATTGATTACTTTTTTGTGAAATTGTGTAAAATAACCGTGCTCGGCATAAGGTCGCCTATTGTACCATGAGAGGTACCCCAGAGTGGTACTGGAAGCTTGATAATTATAAATGGAATGTCATGAAGAAATTAGCGCTAATCTTGAGTGTTTTAGCCAGCTGCTCTGTATGGGCCCAAGGTAGTATCGAAGCTGGTAAAGCCAAATCTCTAACCTGTGCTGCCTGCCACGGTGCAGACGGCAACAGCCCGTTAACCATTTACCCTAAACTGGCAGGGCAACATGAGAAGTACCTTGAGAAACAACTCAAGGAACTGAAATTGGGTGCTTCCAGCGGTGGAAAACAGGGCCGTTATGATCCTGTGATGAGTGCAATGGCGATGCCACTGAGCGATGAAGATATCGCTGACTTGGCGGCATACTATGCCTCTATGCCTATCTCTGGCAATACCACACCAGAAGATGTCGTGGCCCAAGGTAAAGTACTTTATACCGCTGGCGATGCATCACGTGGGTTGACCGCTTGCATTGCGTGTCATGGTCCGCGCGGTAATGGTACGGAGTTATCAGGCTTTCCAAAAATTTCAGGCCAGCATGCTGACTACATTAAAGCGCAGCTAGAAAAGTTCCGTTCCGGAACTCGTGCGAACGATATGAACGAAATGATGCGTGATGTGGCACATAAGCTGACCGATGCGGATATCGATATCCTATCTAAATACGTAGGTGGCCTACACTAATTAGGCAAAACGAGCAAAGATGACTAAACAGCCCTAGTGACCTTACTAGGGCTGTTGCTTTTTATGGCTTGCCCACCTCTTTTGGGGTAACGCATCGAGCAATTCAGCGTTTTTTGTTTAGGCTGATGAGAAAATCGCCTTTTACACTCCACTCTCAAGGCAGTTTCTGGTATGTTGCGCATCCCGTTGGAGGAGGTCAGCATGCATCTATGCCCGTTATGTCACAGTGAAAATAGCCAAGCGTATTTTGCTGATAAGCAGCGCGACTATTTTCAATGTCAGCAGTGCGAACTGGTGTATGTGAATCCTGAGCAACGCTTAAGTGCGGAGCGCGAAAAGGGCTTCTATGACTTGCATCAGAACATTCCGAGTGATGAGGGCTATCGACGCTTTTTATCACGCGTCTGTTCTCCTATGCTTGAGAGAGTGCCTCCCCAATCACAAGGGCTAGATTTTGGCTGTGGGCCAGGTCCAACCTTGTCTCTCATGTTAGAAGAGGCGGGACACAGCATGGCGTTGTACGACATCTTCTATCATCCAGATACGCAAGTGTTGAACCGTCAATATGATTTTATGACTGCGACCGAGGTGATTGAGCATCTGCACGATCCGCACCGAGTGTGGCAGCAATGGTTAAATTTAGTTAAGCCAGGCGGCTGGATTGGTCTGATGACAAAAATGGTCAAAGACTTAGACGCGTTTGCTGGTTGGCACTACAAGAATGATCTCACCCATGTGATCTTTTTTAGTCGTGCTACGTTTCAGTATCTGGCGGAGCGGGATCAGCTCGAACTTGAATTTATTGGTAATGATGTAATTTTACTGAGGAAAACCCAGTAATGAGTCGCTCAAAAAAATCGAGAAAACCGGGTACCAACAGTAACGATCAACTGGTCGTGGTACGTACACGCAGCGAATCCGAATTGGAAAGCCGCCTGCGTAAAAAACTGAAAAAGCGTAAAGGCTTAAAGTCAGGCAGCCGCCATTCAGAAGGCAGTGAAAGCCAAGTGCGCCAAGCGGCGCAAAAGCGCGACCCGCGTTTGGGTAGCAAAAAGCCGATTCCATTGATTGTGGCAGAGCCGAAGAAGCTCAATAAGCAAGAGCGCAAACAGGCGGCTGAGCAAGAGCTAGCGATGCTAGAGAAAGACGCGCAACTCAACGTGCTGCTCGACCGACTCGACAACGGCGAAAAGCTCGGGATTGGCTTGCAGAAATACGTGGATGAGAAGCTGGATCGCATTGAAGTGCTGATGGAGCAGTTGGGCTTGCTCGACGATGAACCAGAGCCAGCGCCTGCACCACAGTCAAAACCGACTAAAAAGCGCAAAACTGAAGACGATCTATTGTCTGAGTTTGAGCAGCTGGATGTGGATAAGTACCAAGATTAAGGAGCGGTGATGAACGGGATGCTACTGGCTAGTGTGGGCGGTGCCATTATCGTGGCATTGGCCAGCTATGCAGCTTACTTGCTGTGGCAAGTGAAAAAGCAGCAGGCGCTACAGCGGCAACAGCAACAGTTAGCGATTGAAAAGCGTAACGCCAACATCTTTGACAGCGTTAATATCCTTTGTATGGCGGGGATTCAGGGGCAGTGTGATCTCTCTGAAATCAGTATTCGCGTCTATTGCATTATGGATTACGTACAAGGTGAGCAGCGCATCAATTTTGAACAAGAGTATCCCGCCATCAGCGAGCTGTACCATGTGGTGAAAAATATGCCGCGTGGCGAAGCGCGCCAACAACTCCCCAAACAAGAGCGGATGAAACAGAATCTGGAGCGCACCAAAGCAGAAAGTCGTCTGCAAGATGCGATCATTGTCGAACTCACTGCACTCAAGCAGCGCATTCAGCCGCTGAATAATCAAATCGCGATTCAGATGGTGTGAAACTAACCCGAAAGGGGGAGTGATCGCGCTAGCAGAATCGAATATTTTGTTGCCAGATCCTGTTCTGCCGCCCGACGTTCGTCAATGTCGTGTGGCAGAATAGCCCGTCAAGAATTGAGCAAAACGGAAAGATTCATTATGTCGTCGTATGTCGTACCCAGCCAACAGATCGTATGGGATCAGGCCATTCTGGATAAGTACAACTACTCCGGTCCGCGTTACACTTCATACCCGACTGCGGTTGAGTTCCATGAAGCCTTTACCATCGCTGACTTTGATATGGCCTGTACTCAGTACCCAGAGCGACCATTATCGCTGTACATTCATATCCCGTTTTGCCATAAGCTTTGTTACTACTGTGGTTGTAACAAGGTGATCACTCGTCATTCGCACAAAGCGGATGAGTACCTTGATGTGCTTGAGCATGAAATTCGTCAACGCGCCTCACTATTAATCGGAAGAAACGTCACTCAACTCCACTTCGGTGGTGGTACGCCGACGTTCTTGACCAACGCTCAAATCAGTCGTTTGATGACGCTGCTGCGTAGCGAGTTTCACTTCGCCGATGAGGCGGAAATCAGTATTGAAATCGATCCGCGTGAAATCCAGTTAGAGGTGCTTGATCACCTGCGCCAAGAAGGCTTTAACCGAGTCAGCATCGGGGTGCAGGATTTCAATAAAGAAGTGCAGAAGCTGGTTAACCGTGAGCAAGATGAGCAGTTCATTTTTGATCTGGTTGAGCGCGCTAAACAGCTGGGTTTTCGTTCGACCAACCTTGACCTCATTTACGGCTTACCTAAGCAAACCGCAGCAACCTTTGCCCAGACGTTGCAACAAGTACTGACCATGCAGCCGGGGCGTTTGTCGGTATTTAACTACGCGCACATGCCGCAACTGTTCGCGGCGCAGCGCAAAATTAAAGAAGCCGATTTACCTGCCGCCGAAGAAAAACTGGCGATTTTACAGCAGACAATCACCACGCTAACGGGCGCGGGGTATCAGTTCATCGGTATGGATCACTTTGCCTTGCCGGATGATGAGCTAGCGATTGCTCAGCGCAGCGGTATTTTGCACCGTAATTTCCAAGGCTACACCACCCAAGGTGAGTGTGACTTAGTCGGCTTTGGGGTTTCGGCGATTTCCATGGTGGGTGATGCCTATGCACAAAACCAGAAAGAGCTGAAAAAATACTATGCGCAAGTCAATGAGATGCGTCATGCCTTGTGGAAAGGTGTGGCACTAGATAAGGATGATTTACTGCGCCGTGAAGTGATTAAGCAGCTGATTTGTAATTTCAAGCTTGATAAAACAGCGATTGAGCGTGAGTTTAATCTGCGTTTCAATCACTACTTCCGCCAAGATTTAGCTCTGCTACAAACCTTTATCGACGATGGGTTGGTGACGGTGGATGAACGCATGATTGAAGTGACGCTGCGTGGGCGTTTGTTAATTCGCAACATCTGTATGTGTTTTGATAAATACTTGCGTGAGCGGGCGCGTCAGCAGCAGTTCTCGCGAGTCATTTAAGACCGCATTCAACAACAAGGCCACCGCATGCGGTGGCCTTGTTGTTTGTGCTCTGATTTTAATTCAGGATGACTGAGCGGAAGGTGACTCCAGCAAAGAGAGTGCTTTACGAGAAACATCGTGTGCGGCACGCGTGAAATTCTGCTTTTCCAGCGCATCAGCCAAATAGGCATAGTCGGAGACGCTAGAGCGCAGTGACAGCGCTTTTTCGAGATGTTTCTGCGCATCAGCCCAATGTTTCTCACGCAGATACAGTTGACCCAAAGCGCTATGTGCTTCGGCATTATTGCCATCACGACGCAGCGCTTCTTGCAGCAAGGCAATCAGGGGATGGCGATCGCTGATATTGAGCTCCGGCAGTAGCGCGTACAGCTCAGGAGTCGCTTGTTTCTTCAAGCTCTCTTTGATCATTGAGAAGGCCTCATAGTCAGCTTTGCGTTGAATAAGCTGAGTGATAAAGCACATCAAAAGTTCCGGCTCCGCTTTCAGTTTACGTGACAGTTGAGCCCAATGTTGCATCAAGCCTTCACTGCCTTTTTGGCTGGCAATGTCTTGCAAAATGCCACGCTGAGCGGTGATTTCCAGTTGCTGCGCTTCCTCATTGCTTAGACGTTTCGCTTTGACCAGTTTGGGTAGCAAGGCCAACAGTGGTTGCCACTCGCCAAGGGCTTGATAACACTGCTTGAGCAAGTTGAGCACCACCGTATTGTGCGGGTGATTGCGCTGCAGTTGAGTTAAGGTTTCTAGGGCCGCTTGGTTATCGCCATCACCCAGTTGTTGTTTGGCGCGCGTCAGCTCCACCGCCAAAGTCGAGTTATTTTGCTGAGCGGCCAGCGCTAAGTAATGATCGCGCTTAGCTCGATCGCCCATACCATTGGCGGCTTCTGAAGCGACAAGATAGCAAAGCAGCGGCATATCGTGATGGTTGGCCCAACGAGTCACTTTCTTCTCGGCTTGTGTCCAATCGCCTTCCAGCAGTTTGATGATCCCTTCATTGGTATAACGGCGTGAGCGACGCTGCTTACGCACGCTAAACCAGTTCCAAGTGTGAAAGCTGGTGTAGAGGATTTTTTTCACCAAAAACTCTAGAGCGAACAGAGCAGCCAATGCTCCAATGATAAAAATCACTAAAGTGGTGACACTCATTTCAATGGTGCGATTGGCGATCGAGATCAGCACATAGCCTTGTTGGCCAGCGTATTGCGTTCCCACAAACAGGCCAAGTCCTAAGACAACAAAGAGGAATATGAGACGAATCATTGCTCAGCCCCCGTGGTCAGTGGTGAAACACTGCGGCGCAAGCGTTCGTTGATCACATCGGCGAGCTGTTGCTGAGCCTGTAATTTAACGGGGTATTCCACTTGCACTTGCTGCTCGGCGAGCTGGGCCAACGCTGCGTTAAAGCTTTGTACGGCTTTATCGTCTGGATTGAAGAACGATGTTGACCACTGGGCGGCTGTGTCGAGAGCTGTGCGGTAGAGTGTTTGTTGTTCCGTGTACACCCCTTTGATCGCCGTTTCTAACTTGGCTTGCAGATTTTCTCGCAAATAAAAATGCTGAGTAGGAGAGAGAAGTGGGATCACATTGCCATCACGTGAGCGGAAAGTGATGAAGTTATCGGCAAACGCTTTGAGCGAATTTTTCAGGTTGGTTTGCCAGTCATCGATGTTTTCTGATACCGCTTGGCTTGTTTGTGGCTGATCGGCAGGCAAGATGGCATTGGCCAGCGGTAAGCTATCGATCTGCTGTTGCAAGCTGATGAGGCGCAGCACTAAGCCATCGCGGTCAATGAGCGGTATATTTTTCAGGGTAGTGATGTCATTGGCCATCGCTTTACGCAGCGGCGTGAGGCTAGGGTCATTAAGCGCAGCGATGCGCTGGTCGGCACTTTCCATCAATTGAGTTGCGGTTTCCACATCGTGCTCAAGAAACAGCTTGCGACCCGCGAGCTTGACCAAGTAATCCGCTTCTGCAAGTAGCCAATCATTTGGGCGGCGGCCTTTAATATCCGCCACGGCGAGCTGCAAGCTTTCAATACTTTTTTGTTGCTGTTCCAACACGGTTTCTGCGCGATGAGTAATCTCAGTGGCTTGTGATGTGGCTTTCGATACCGTTTGTTCCAACTGCGCATTGAGCGCATCACGAGTTTGTTTCAGCTCTGCGCTTACGGCTTGCAACTGGTTGTTAAATTGACTTTTTTGCTGCTGATGCACATAGGCAAAACTTGCGCCGAGCGCTAACACCAGCAAAAGCGCCACGCTTGCCAACTTTTTCCCTTGCGAGTTTGGTTGCGGCGGCGGAGTTTGAGCTGGTGTGCTGTCCAAGGTTTTTTTGGCCGCCGGTTGGTTTGGCGCTGGGCTATCTTGTTTGTCGGGCGCGGTCGGGGGAGTCACCGCTGCCGAACTTGGGTTTACTGTGGTTTCAGGTTCTTGTTGCGGTTTATTGTTGTTGGTCATTGCTCAGAGTTCCTGTTGGTTTTTCGGGCATCAATGCCGCGACTAAATCGCGATTAGCAGCACTTAGCGTGACCACGATGCGATGAAATCCTAGTTGATGGGCGAGAGTGGCAATCCGTTGGCTGGGTACGAGCAAAGTTAACTGCTGCACCCATGGCAAGTGTGATGTCTCGAACTGACGGATAAAAAAAGCCAACTGCTCACTGCTGGTGATCACCAGTGAGTCGACCTTCGCCAACTGCCATTTTTGGACACACTCGGCGGCGGCAAAAAGCCGCTCATGTCGACAATACGCTTCTTGATAGCGCACTGTCGCTCCTCTTTCCACTAAGGTGGAATAAATCAGCTCACGACCACCATTACCACGTAAGATCAATACCTTCTTACCTGCAACATCCCGCAGCATACTGAGTGCCAGCAGATGTTCACTATCGCTTATTTCTGGATAGTCTACTGATTGTTGGCAGGCTTTGCTGAAAACATGCGCGGTTTTTTGACCAACGGCAAGGTAAATAGCGTTATTTGGCCAACAAATTCGGCGATGTTGCAGAAATTGGTCACTGAAGATGACGGCATGTTGACTGACGGCAATGATGATATCGAATGAAGATAAATCTTCTGCCAGCGCAGTAAGTTGAGGGCTGGCAGAGATGGCGATCAGCGGATGATGCAGGGCGGGGATGCCCTGCTGGTGCAGCAGTTGGCACAGCTCTGTGCCTTGTTCATCAGGACGAGTGACCAGTACTGTCATAACACCCTCAATCAATGCGAGATAAGCAATCAGTCTATGCGTGCGGACATAGGCTTACCATTATTCGTGGTCACCATTATTCGTGGTCACCATTATTCATGGTCACAGTAGAGACGCTCCAAGATCTCTTTGGCTCCTTGGCTAAGCAGTTGCTCAGCCAGCGTGATGCCAAGTTGTTCCGCTTGTGTGCGAGGTCCGCGAATTTCGCCGCGCACGATTTTCGAACCATCGGGTTCACCCACAAGAGCGCGTAGCCAAATAGTGTCACCCTCCAGCAGTGCATAGCTACCAATCGGCACCTGACAGCCACCTTGTAACGTGAGATTCATCGCGCGTTCGCAGCGCACTCGATCGGCGGTATCAGCATGGTTAAGGGGCGCGAGTAGGGCGCGCACGCGTTGATCATCTACGCGACATTCAATACCGACGGCACCTTGGCCAACTGCAGGTAGGGACTGTTCCGGTTCAATAAAGCTACGAATGCGGCTTTCGAGCTCAAGGCGTTTTAGGCCTGCTGCCGCTAAAATGATGGCATCGTATTCGCCCGCATCAAGCTTACTTAGGCGAGTCCCCACGTTGCCGCGCAGCTCTTTAATCACTAAATCTGGCCGTGCTGCTTTGAGTTGGCATTGGCGGCGTAAACTGCAGGTACCGACGATAGCGCCCGAGGGCAGATCTTCAATCTTGGCGTAGGTATTTGAGACAAACGCATCACGCGGATCTTCTCGTTCGCAGATGGTGACTAAGCCTAGACCGTCAGGGAAATCGACCGGAACATCTTTCATTGAATGCACGGCTAAATCGGCGCGCCCTTCGAGCATGGCAATTTCCAGCTCTTTCACGAATAAGCCTTTACCGCCCACTTTAGCCAGTGGAGTATCCAGAATCACATCGCCGCGCGTGACCATAGTCACCAACTCCACCTGCAGTCCGGGGTGGGCTGCCATTAAGGCGTCTTTAACATAGTTGGCTTGCCACAAAGCCAGTGGACTCTGGCGGGTTGCAATGCGAATCGGCGTCTCGGTCATTATGATGTTCCTATCCATCTGTTTTAAAATCGCCTAATCCTATCACTTAGGGCTTAAAATGCTTACAACTAGTTCGAGCCGGAACGATTTTGCGCAGAAGAATGTCGTTTTCGCGCTTGATTGTGTGATTCGACTCGCATTTATTATCTTGGCGATACTTACAAAACGGCAATTTGCAACAACACTGTAATCATTTATGCTGTTTTGTGTTGATAAGTGTTTAGTTTGGTGTGATGTGCTTCCAAGAGCGCTTTACCAAACCGGAAAGAAGTGTTAGATTGATCACGTTTTGTTGGCATGGTCGCGTAAAACATAACCAAAAAGCGGCTTTTATCTGTCATATCAGGGAAGCAAACTTGCAGGCTTATACTCAGACCTTAATCCATAGACTTGATAAGTTAAACCGGCAACGTATTGAACGTGCGCTGGCTCTTATGGATTTGCAAAGTCAACGTGTTTTCCACCTCATTCCTGCACTATTTCAATTTAATCATCCCCTGATCCCCGGTTATTTTTCTGCTGATACGCCTTTCGGTATCCATCTGTTTGAAGCCAATCCTATCCAGCAGCAATTCATCGATGATGCGCAGTTGACGCTCGGCGAGCCATTAACGCCAACTGACAATCCGGCAATTTTAGGCTTGTATACGATGGGCAGCACCTCATCGATCGGTCAAAGCACATCGAGCGATCTGGATATTTGGGTCTGTGTCTCTGCTCACATGAGTTGTGAGGCGCGCGATAACCTCTCCAGTAAATGTCTGCTCATTACCGATTGGGCGAAAAGTCAGGGTGTTGAAGCCAATTTCTTCATCATGAATGAAGAGCGTTTTCGCCATAACCATTCCGAAGCGTTAAGCGGTGAAAACTGTGGTTCATCACAGCATTTATTGTTATTGGATGAGTTTTACCGCTCTGCGGTGCGCTTAGCGGGCAAGCGACTGCTGTGGCAAATCGTGCCACCAGAAATGGAAGAGTGCTACGACGAATATGTTCACGAGCTCTGTTCAAATGGGTATTTGAACTGCACTGAGTGGATCGATTTTGGCAAGTTAAACCGCATTCCGGCTGAAGAGTACTTTGGCGCGAACTTGTGGCAACTGTATAAGAGCATTGACTCGCCTTATAAATCGGTACTCAAAGCCATTTTGCTTGAAGCTTATTCGTGGGAGTACCCGCACACTCAACTGTTGAGTATCGACAGCAAGCGCCGCTTCTTTGCCGATGAGCCGGATCTGTACGGCATGGACTCTTACTATCAGATGTTAGAGAAAGTGACGCGCTATTTGGTGCGAATTGGTGATAGCACGCGCCTTGATTTAGTGCGCCGCTGTTTCTATCTCAAAACCCATGAGAAGTTGTCGCGTGAGCCGGGCGTCGGCTCGATGCCTTGGCGTCGTGAAGCTTTACGGGAACTGACCAGCGAATGGCAATGGAGCGCAGATTTGATTGCCGAGCTCGATAACCGTCGTCACTGGAAAGTCGAGCAAGTGAAGGTCGTGCACCACGCACTGCTTGATGCCTTGATGCTCAGCTATCGTAACCTGATCCAGTTTGCGCGTCGTAATGACATCACCTCGGCCATTAGCCCACAAGATATCTCGATTTTGGCGCGTAAACTGTACGCGGCGTTTGAAGTGCTGCCGGGGAAAGTCACACTGCTCAACCCACAAATTTCCCCAGACCTGCATGAGCCCGATTTAAGTTTTATTGAGGTTTGTGCTGGACGCACCAATAAGCCCGGCTGGTATCTCTACAAGCAGCCGCTGCAGGCGCAGCGCTTGATTGGTCAGCCGTATCTTGAGCACAACGAATACTTGAGTAAATTGGTGGCGTGGGCCTTTTTTAATGGCCTGATCACTGAGTCGACTCGATTGCATGCGGTGGTGCGTGAAGCGCAGCTAGACATCGACAAGTTCTACCAAATGGTCAGCGATCTGCGTAATACCTTTTCGCTGCGTAAGCGTCGCCCTACTATGCAAGCGCTAGCCAATCCTTGTGAGATTAGCCAGCTTGCCATGTTCATCAATTTTGAGCACGACCCAACCAGTGAATTGAGTGGGAAAGCGCTGAAAGTCGACCTGAAAAATATCGATATTTTTAGTTTTGGTGCTGAGCAGAAATGCTTAGTCGGCAGTGTCGATTTGGTGTATCGCAACTCGTGGCAAGAAGTGCGTACCCTGCATTTTGAAGGCCAGACGGCCATGCTTGATGCGTTGAAAACCGTGCTTGGAAAAATGCATCAGGATGCGCTGCCGCCAGAATCGGTGGATGTGTTCTGCTACAGCAAAAACTTGCGCGGCGTGATGCGTAACTTGGTTTATCAACTGTTGGCTGAGTGCATCGATTTGCGCCTCAAGCCGATGGAGCAAGAGAAACGTCGTCGTTTCAAAGCGCTGCGCATGGGCGATCAGATGTATGGTTTGTTCTTTGAACGCCGTGGTGTATCGGTTCAGAAGTTGGAAAACTCGGTCGATTTCTATCGCAGCATCTCAACCAATAAGCTCAAGGGCTCGCCTTTACTGATGCTCGATCGCGATCAAGATTACCCATTGCCAGCGGTGGTGGATAGTTTTGCCAGTGAAGGTTTGGTGCAGTTCTTCTTTGAAGATACCGAGAAAGGTTTCAACATCTATGTGCTTGATGAGGCCAACCGCGTTGAAGTCTATCACCAGTTTAATGGCGAAAAAGACGAAATGATTGCCAGCGTCAACAGCTTCTACACCTCGATGTTGGATGACAGCAATAAACTCGGCGCGAAAAGCATCAATTTTAACTTGCCGCAGTATTACCAAATCATCCACCCTGAAGAGGGAGAAACGTACGTGGTGCCGTATCGTAACGACAGCGCTGTGTATTCCAAGCCTTCGCAAGTGGTCAATGCCTAACTCGTTGACGTCTCAGGTTTTCTAAATCCTTATCAATAAAAAAGAGCACAATCGTGCCCTTTTTTATTATGCGTCAGAGACAGCATGCCTAAGCGACTTTCGTGCTTAAACCCAATCAATCGGCTCATCGGCGTGCTTATCACACTCTTGCTTGAGCAGAGTGAGCAGCTCAAGCCCAGTTTTTGAACAGATCCATTCGCCATCAATCGATTTAAAATGGTAGCCACCTGATTTGGAGGCTAGCCAGATTTCACGCATCGGTTCTTGGCGGTTAATGATGATTTGGCTGCCATCATCAAACTCGAGTGTCATCACATTGCCTGACGTTTCGTAGTCGATATCTGCGCCGGCCTCATCAATCGCGGCCTCTATACGCTCTAGCTGGCTATCGACGAGTTGATGAAATTCAGTTTCGTTCATCCTATCTATCCTATTGCTTTTCCTAATCGTGGTGCGATTATAGGGGGCATTGATTCAATAAGCACGATATGCAAAATGAAAAAGAAATTCACTGCACTGTTTTTGTTGTCGGCTCTCGCGTTAGCGGGATGCGGGCAAACTGGGCCACTGTATATGCCTGATGATGCAAAACAAAGTGAGCAAAGTCAGTAAATCACGCTACTAAGAATAAAAGGGAAAGCATTTTGGATTACTTCAATTATCAGGAAGATGGTCAGTTGTGGGCTGAGCAAGTTCCACTCGCCGATTTGGCAAACCAGTACGGTACACCGCTTTATGTATACTCAAGAGCGACACTTGAGCGCCATTGGCACGCGTTTGATAAATCAGTCGGTGATTATCCTCACCTAATTTGTTATGCGGTGAAAGCCAACTCTAACTTAGGGGTATTGAATACTTTAGCTCGTTTGGGTTCCGGTTTTGATATCGTCTCCGTTGGCGAATTAGAGCGTGTATTGGCCGCCGGTGGTGACCCAAGCAAGGTGGTATTCTCTGGTGTGGGTAAAACCGAAGCTGAGATGAAGCGCGCCCTGCAATTGAAGATCAAATGCTTTAACGTGGAATCGGAGCCTGAGCTGCAGCGCCTGAATAAAGTGGCTGGCGAGCTTGGTGTTAAAGCGCCGATTTCACTGCGCATCAATCCTGATGTGGATGCCAAAACTCACCCTTATATTTCAACGGGCCTGCGTGATAACAAATTTGGTATCACCTTTGACCGCGCGGCGCAGGTATATCGCTTAGCGCACAGCTTACCCAACCTCGATGTACATGGTATTGACTGCCATATCGGCTCACAGCTAACCGCTCTCGCACCGTTTATTGATGCGACTGACCGTTTACTGGCACTGATTGATTCGCTGAAAGCGGAAGGCATTCATATCCGTCACTTGGATGTCGGCGGTGGTTTAGGGGTGGTTTATCGTGATGAACTGCCTCCGCAGCCTTCGGAATACGCCAAAGCATTGCTGGACCGCCTAGAGCGCCACCGCGATTTAGAGCTGATTTTTGAACCGGGACGCGCGATTGCGGCTAACGCGGGAGTATTGGTGACTAAGGTGGAGTTTCTCAAACACACTGAGCACAAAAACTTCGCGATCATTGATGCGGCGATGAACGATTTGATCCGCCCTGCGCTATACCAAGCGTGGCAAGACATCATTCCACTGCGTCCGCGCCAAGGCGAAGCGCAAACCTATGATTTGGTTGGCCCGGTGTGTGAAACCAGTGATTTCCTAGGGAAAGATCGCGACTTAGTGTTGCAAGAGGGAGATTTACTGGCGGTGCGCTCTTCAGGTGCGTATGGGTTCTCCATGTCGTCGAATTACAATACCCGTCCGCGAGTGGCTGAAGTCATGGTTGATGGCAATAAAACCTATTTGGTGCGTCAGCGTGAAGAGCTTAGCAGCTTGTGGGCGTTAGAATCGGTATTACCGGAGTAAAGTTATCTTCTATGCATTTCCATTTTTCTAAAATGCACGGTTTGGGCAACGACTTTATGGTCGTGGATTGCATTACCCAAAACGTCTTCTTCTCTCCGGAATTGATCCGCCGTCTGGCGGATCGCCATACGGGAGTCGGCTTTGATCAACTGTTGGTGGTTGAAGCGCCTTACGATCCAGAATCGGATTTCCATTACCGCATTTTCAATGCCGATGGCAGCGAAGTGGAGCAGTGTGGCAATGGCGCGCGCTGTTTTGCCCGTTTTGTACGCATGAAAGGGTTAACCAACAAGTACACCATCCATGTCAGTACCAAGAAAGGCAAAATGGTACTCAATGTGGAAGAGGAAGATCTGATCACCGTGAACATGGGTGTGCCGGAGTTTGAGCCGAACAAGATCCCATTTCGCGCCAAACAGAGCGAAAAAACCTACATTCTGCGTGTCGGTGAACACACCTTGTTTTGCGGCGCGGTGAGTATGGGCAACCCGCATGTAGTGACTGTGGTGGACGATATCCGCACTGCTGCGGTAGAAACCTTAGGGCCGCTTTTGGAATCGCACGAGCGTTTCCCTGAGCGGGTCAACGCCGGTTTTATGCAGGTCGTGAGCCGCGATGAGATCAATTTGCGCGTGTATGAACGTGGTGCGGGCGAAACTCAAGCTTGTGGCAGTGGCGCGTGCGCCGCGGTTGCGGTAGGCATTTTGCAAGGTTTACTGGATGAGCAAGTTCGTGTCCACCTTCCCGGTGGTGAACTGGAAATCCACTGGCAAGGCCCCGGCAAACCGTTGTATATGACAGGCCCGGCTACTCATATCTACGATGGCCAAATCTCTTGCTAATTGAGGTTCAATTTTGTCTCAGGTAACGGCGGATGCTCTGACTGCCCAAGTGGTGGCAGAGTATCTTTATGAACATCCCGATTTTTTTCAGCATCATCCTCATCTGGTCGAACGTTTAGCCTTACCGACCCAAACGGGCGCGGTATCGCTCGCTCATGTGCAGTTAGCGCGTCAGCGCCAGCGGATAGACTCTCTCGAAGAGGAGATCACCGCCTTGATGTCGCTCGCGGCAAATAACGATCGTACTTTCCATGAGTTTATGGATCTGCAAGAGCAGATTCTAAAATGCTCGTCGCTGCAAGCGGTGTTACACGCGATTGAAGCCAAAGCGCGTGAACTCAATCTGCGTGCTTACGTGCGCCTGCTGCAGCGTCATGATGAAAAATACGGTTTAGCCAGTGAGGATTGGCAGCGCTTTGCGACCAATCATTTTAATGGCAAATCGGCTTATTTAGGCCGCTTACGCCAAGCGGATCGGCAACGTCTGCTGGGGGATAGGCCCGCGCCAGAAATGGGTTCGTATGTGGTGTTACCTTTGCAGCGCCAAGCGCCGTTGGGAATTTTGGCCTTCGCCAGTGAAGATGGCGGCCACTTTCAGCCGAGTATGGATACCTTGTTTTTGCGCCATCTGGCGTTAGTCTTAGCTCATCTGATCGAGACATTACCTTGGCAGTCACACGATGAAGAACGACGAACTCACCCCGCTTCCTGATGCGTTGGCTCAACCGCTGGAGCGTTTTTACGCCTACCTGCATACGGAAAAAGGGTTGAGCCTGTATACCCAGCGCAACTATAAGCAGCAGTTGGAAACCATGACCCAGTACTTAGTACAGGTTGGGCTCACCCACTGGACACAGCTTGATTCGGCGTGGGTGCGCCAATTGGTGATGCATGGGAAAAGGCAGGGGATGAAAGCCAGCAGTATCGCGACGCGTTTGTCTTCATTGCGCAGTTTCCTGGATTTTCTGATTTTACGTGGCGAGCTTGAGGCTAACCCTGCGAAAGGCGTCTCTGCGCCGCGCAAGCAGCGTACTTTACCGAAAAATCTCGATGTTGATGAAATGGCGCAGTTACTGGAAGTGACCGATGATGATCCGCTTTCGATTCGCGATCGGGCGATCATGGAGTTGATGTACGGCGCGGGTTTGCGTTTGGCTGAGCTAGTTTCGATTGATGTCAAAGACGTTAATCTAAGCGAAGGTGAGATCCGCGTCATCGGTAAAGGCAACAAAGAGCGCAAAGTGTGGTTTGCTGGACAAGCACAAGAGTGGGTCGGTAAATGGCTCAAATTGCGCAGTCAATTGGCAGATAGCGCAGAAACGGCGCTGTTTGTTTCCAAACTCGGTACCCGTATTTCACACCGTAGTGTACAAAAACGCATGGCCGAATGGGGTCAAAAACAGGCGGTTGCCAGTCATATCAGCCCACATAAATTGCGCCATTCGTTTGCCACCCATATGCTGGAATCGAGCAATAACCTGCGTGCGGTGCAGGAGCTACTTGGGCACGAGAACATCGCGACAACGCAAATCTATACCCACCTCGATTTTCAACATCTGGCTCAGGTGTATGACCAAGCGCATCCTCGGGCGCGCAAAAAGAATAAGGATGACTAACCATGCTGTTTTACCGCCCATTGGCTTCGATTCAAGCACTGACGTTTGATTTGGACGATACCCTTTACGATAACCGTCCGGTCATCAAACAGGTCGAGGAAAAAGTCACTGAGTGGTTGTTAAGTGAGCATCCCATTACGGCGACGCGTCCTTTGGCTTGGTGGCTGGCGATGAAGCGTGATATAGCGCGCCGCTTTCCGGAGCAGTGCCATGATGTGAGCCAATGGCGTTATTTACAGGTGCAGCATGGTTTACTGGAATTAGGTTATGCGCAGCCAGAGGCGGAGCAAGCGGCGAGCGAGACGCTTGAGCAAGTGATGCGCTGGCGTAATCAAGTCGATGTGCCTGCCGAAACGCATCGGGTGTTGGCTCAGTTAGCGGCTAAAGTGCCGCTGATTGCGATCACCAATGGCAATGTCCAGATAGAAAAAATTGGTTTAAGTGGCTATTTCCAAACGGTATTGCGCGCAGGGCCAGACGGCCGTGCCAAACCGTATCCCGACCTCTTTGCACAAGCAGCACAACAGCTTCAGCTTGAGCCCCGTTCAATCTTGCATGTCGGGGATCATTTACAAACCGATGTGCTAGGGGCGCGGCAAAATGGTTTTCAAGCCTGCTGGTTTAACGATCAAGGGCAGAGTATTCGTCGGCTCGCCAAAGCGAGCGTATTACCCGACGTGGAGATCGAGCGTCTCTCGGAATTACTTCTGATAGTTAACTAGGTGCATAACATCGAGTCACAAAAATCACATTGCATGGTTATTGAGTATAGTCTGCGGTAACGATTGCATTGCATAATGCCTAAACATTTCACCGGCTTATCAGCTCTTTATGTTTACGGTCTCGCGTCTCATCCCAGATTTAGCATCGGCCAATCAGGTGCTCGAAACGATGGATCTTCCTCATGGGCAATCCATCTTAGTGCAAATTTTCTCTCCTTTGAGTCGCGAGCATGTTGTGCAGCTTGCGCGGCTCATCCGTAGCCGTCATCCACAAGCTTGCCTGCTTGGATGCAGTACCGAAGAGGTGATTTTCCAAGGGGAAGTGCACCATCAGGTGACGTTGCTGCAAATCACCGTGTTTGAGCAAACTTATCTTAGCCGTGCTGTTGTGGATTACAGTGACGATGAGGCTGCCGACGCGGAGCGTTTAGCTCGCCAGCTCGAGCTCACTAGCACGTCTCGAGCAGTGGTGTGTTTTTCTTGGCAGATGGATACCTTGCAAGCCGCACGATTTGCCTTACGCGACACGCAGGGATCGCCAGTGCCCGTCGCTGGTGGAGCCGCCAAACAAACTCCCAGTGGTCGCTGGGTTTTGCTCGATGAGGCTTGTTATCAGAACGCCAGTGTGGCTATTGCGCTGCATGGCGAAGCGCTTTATGTCGAAACGGGTGGTTACACGGAGTGGCAGCCTGTTGGGCGCACCTATCGGGTCACAGCCGTGGAGGGAGATCGGGTCTTACGTTTGGATGATGAGCCGATAGAGGCGATTTATCAGCGCAATTTGGGCGCGCAAGCCGACTTACCCCATGACTGGCTGATCAGTTTTCCACTGATGAAAGGGGAATGCCGCCATCAAGATCTTTATCTGCCGCTCGGGCTGGCGGAGGAAGGCGGACTGAGGTTTAACCGCCCACTGGCGCTGCAAGATGAAGTGCGCTTTTGTTTTGATCACCCGAGTTTAACTCTAGAGCGGGTCTATCTCACCGCTCAGCAGCTGCAAGCTAAACAGTGTCAACAAGTATGGGTGTTTAACTGTGCGCTGCGTTTAAACTTCATGCATGAGAATCACGAGTTACAACCGCTTCAGGCGGTGGCGCCGACCGATGGTTGTTACTGTTGGGGAGAGCTGCTGTATGAGCATGGTCAGCAGCAAGTGATGCACCATAGCATGACGTTTCTTGCCTTGCGTGAAGGGGCGGTGCGTGACGATCTTGTCCCAATCCCCTTGCCGAGTTATCCGGAAGGGATGACGTCCCCTCTGTTTAATTTGATCCGCCATGCGTTTCACGATTTGGATGCCATGACGGACAATTTGGCACAGCAGATCCGCGCTCAAACCTCATTACTTACTGCGAGTTACCGGCGTGACCGACGTACCGGCTTACCCAATCGAGTGGTGTTACGTGAGCGATTGGCGAACTTCGCGGCCAATGAGCACCTAATCGCCCTGAAAGTGACCAACTTCAATCAGATCAATGAGAAGTACGGTTATCCGGTAGGCGATAAGCTGCTTCGTGATTTGAGTGAACAGTTTCAGGTCTTTTTGGATCAGAAATTGGCAGGGCAGAGCGGTTTGTATGCGATTGGGGTCGGTGAGTGGGCAACGGTTTTTCGTGCCAAGCTGGACGGAAAAAGTATTCATAGCCATTTCTATCAGTTTGTGGAGCAGTTGGAGCACGTCAACTTCGAGCCCTACGGTTTACCGAATGTGGATTATCTGTCGATCTCGTTGTGCGCTGGGTTAGTCAGTCAGGGCGATTTTGCAGAGCATTCGCCGGATGAGCTATTGCTGCGTGCTATCGAAGCGCGCCGCTACGCGTTTAATAACAACCACCATTTCTGTAATGCAGCGCGTTTAAAAGTGCAAGAAAGTGTTCGTCAGGAGCGGCTGAATTGGTTATCGCGGGTTAGCCGCGCGGTGGTGCGTAATGATGTGGTGGTCTATGCACAACCGATTTGTCAGGCGCGCAGCCACATTGTGGCTTCTTACGAATGTCTAGTGCGGATTGAAGATGAAGGGGAAATTATCCTGCCTGGGAATTTTCTGCCGATCATCACCGACACTCACCTCTACACTCGTTTGAGCCGGCAGATGATTACGCATACCTTCAATATGATGCGTCATCGTCCGGAAGCGTTTTCGATCAATCTTTCACCGCAAGATTTGATGAGCGAGCGCACTTTGCAGCATTTGGAAGCGGCAATCAAATCGGTGGCCGATCCCGCCCGTGTCGGGCTCGAAGTGTTGGAGAGCGAACAAATCAAAGATTACGGGCGGATGATTGAAGTGTGTAACCATTTCCGCACGCTGGGTGCGACCATCATTGTCGATGATTTTGGCAGTGGTTATTCCAATATTGATGAGATAGTGAAGCTTGAGCCGCAAGTGATTAAGCTCGATGGCAGCTTGATCCGCAATATTGATCAGGATGTGAAGCAGCGCCGGATTGCCGAGCAGCTGGTGAAACTGTGTCAGGTTCTGAATGCGAAAACCGTGGCGGAGTTTGTCCATAACCAGACGGTTTGTCGCATCAGTGAAGATATGGGGGTGGATTATTTACAAGGCTATTTCTTGGGTCGACCTTCCCGCTTGGGTTAACGCAAGATAGATGCGTCATCCCATCTTGATATTTACCGTTCAATCCAACGATGACCGCTTTTGTCGGCTTTAAAAGCGTTCATCGAATAGTGATAAAACTGCTCCAAGGCCTCGGCTGAAACCTCGGCGTTGAAATGGCGCAGTAGCATTAATCCCACCTCAAGGGTGCAGAGATTGCCCGGCTGTTGATTGCGCCTGAGCCGATACGCCGACACGTGATCGGTGGCAAGGTGAACTCTCGGAACATCGGCCAGCCAAGGGCTTTTACGCTCCATTTTGCGCGCTTCCTGCCAAGTGGCATCGAGCACAATAAAATGCGCGATCTCATCTTCGCGTAGCGAGCGGAGTGCATCGGTTAATTCCACGCTCTCTTCGGATGGGTAAACCAGAAACGAGCGAGCGTTGGGTTGGGTGAGGCGCGCTTGTAACTCAGTATTAGCCGCGACTCGGCTCCATGTATAGGCTTGGCACTCGGCCATGGATTTCACCAGCCAGCGCCCAGTATTGGTTTCGCGCTGCCACTCATTATCGTGAGTGAGCAGCGAGAGTTGAAACGGCGCGCGGAAGCTAGGGACGGCGGAGCAGAGGCATTGAAATTTAAGCCCGCAGTCCGGACACGCCGCATTCATAGTTTAATGCCTGACTGTCTTGGCGATAGGCCATCGGCAAACAGTACCACTTGGCTGATCTGCTCGGCGTTGGCTTCTGGGGCCACACTTGGGTTCGTCGGGTAGCTGATGCCGTTGTATTGTAGACGGTGTATAGCGGGTTTCGCGCCGCCGCCACTGACACTGAACAGTAAGTCTTGCCAGCCATGATGGGTCTGTTTGCCTAAACGGATCGGGTTTTGTACGAGAGTGATGCGGCTATTGAAACGCCACTGCTGATTGTGTTGATCGAAAATCAGCAAAGTACAGCCGCCAGTGCCACACCAGTCTAGTTGCACCAGCAGTTCCGGTTGTTCATCACCATTGAGATCGTACTTCAACCAGCGATATTGAGTATTGTCTGGCGACGTTTGGTGCAGGTTAAAATAGCGGCGAATCGCCTGATCGACATCCTCTTCATAGTCAGCGCGTCCTGCGATTTGCTGAGCGTGAATGGCCGCTTGTCCTACGGCAGGGGGTACAGCGCTTTCATTCAACTCGACCAGAGTGCGAAACAGCACTAAACCCCCATCTGCGATGTTATAAACCGATTGACCAACCTTCTCTTGTGTCGCTGTTAGCTGATAACCCTCACGAGTGAAAATGCGCTCGGAGAGCAAGTACTGCTGCTGGTGGCGAGTCATCACCACTTGGATCTGATTGGGGTTGAGCTGCTGCCAGTAGCCTTGCTCCACGACAGCCGGTTCGCCATTGGCATACTCATAGCGAGTCTGCGCGGTGTGATCTTTTTCCAAGGTTAAGCTGACACTAAAGCCCGTCTGTTCAGTCGAGCTGGCAAAGTAGACGCCGCTCCATTCAAGGGTAGGATCAAGATTAGCTAAGGTCGCACAGCCTTGGTATTGGCCGCCTTTTAGGGTGAGTTTAGAGCGCCATTGGTAAAGGTTATCGCTCATACCATCGCGACATTGCCCTTGTTCTAGCAGCAGTTCACCACCATCAAATTGGTAGCGTCGTTTATCTTGGCTCAGTTGACTGCGTGTGATCGAAAATTGTTGCTTGTCACCGCCCATAGGTTGGAATTGCAGCCCGCCATCTACAAAGCGCATTGACCAAAAAGGCTCATTGCCAAACGCACGGGTTGGGCTAAGAGGCTGCTCACAGCCGCGGCTTTCATTGCTCAGTTGATTGATGCTCTGCACCTCAATCCGCGCCACATAATCACCGTTAAACCCCGTTTGGCTTGGTGGCGTGAGTGTGCCGACAAGCTCACCATACAGAGGTTGGTAAGGACTACGATTCAGCGCCATCGCTTCATTCAGTTGCTCTGGCGAGAGATTGAGCCAGTATTGCTGATGGCTACCACACGGTGTAAAGCGTCGCACCTCATGGCCCACGACCACCTCGCCACGCAGCATAAAGCTCTGTGGTTGAATGGTTTCCGGTTTATCGAGGGTCGCTGGAATAATTGGAGCGGAGTCAGGCTCGACACTGACGGAGGTGGTGTTGGAGCACGCTTGCAATAGCATAGCGAGCGACATGGCGCAGAAGGGCAAAGCTCTCATTGATCAATTCCTTTGGCTCGAGATGGAATGGGGGATGTTTGGTCGCAAAAATTATCGCACAAACTGAAAGACAAGCTAAACCGTCACAGGGTTCAATTGACAGAGTGCAAACAAAGGAACGTATTGTTTGAGATCGGTTTCGCCATTTTGCGCGGTGAGTGGCTAAGGAACGGTGCAGAAAATAGCCAACGGCAGCGTTAGGCTGCCGTTGAGTGATGCTCAGGTGATGCGCTTTTACGGCTTAACCTGAGCGCAATAGGCACCGAGTGAGACGTGAATCGGGTTAAAACAGATGCTGATGCAGGTAATGCGCTACCGCATCATCGGCGTTACTGCCGATCACTTCATTATCCGGCAGGGCGTTAAACACTTTTTCATGGGCTGTACCCATGACTAAGCCTTTTCCGGCCATTGAGAGCATTTCGACATCATTCATGCCGTCCCCAAACGCGATACAGTTTTCAAGGCCAAGGTGAAGAGATTCGGCCACAGCTTGCAGCGCATCGCCTTTTGATACGCCCGCACACATGACTTCTAGGCACCAAGGTGTTGAAAAAGCAACGTTGAGTTTATCGCCAAAGCGCTGATTCAGTAAGGTTTCGTACTGCACCAAATGTTCGTGATCTTGGTCTTCTTGAGTGAAGAAAATTTTCGCGATGCCATCGGTTGGGGCGTTATTGACATCAAAGACGCGATAGGTAAAACCAGAGTCTTCATGGAAGTCGCGCAGGATCTCATCTTCTTTATTGAGCATCCATTCGTCATTACGGTACAGATGCACGAACAACTGCTCATCGTGTTTAACGACATCGATGATGGCTTGCACCAAATCTTGCGGTACGTTTTTGCTGTACATCAGTTGGTCATTCTGGTCATGCACTCGCGCACCGTTTGAGGTGATCATATACGCAGGAATCCCTGCGATTTCACGAATCCCCGCGACATCAATGTGGTGACGGCCTGTCGCGAAAATAAAGGTAAATCCTTTATCGTGCAGCTGTTTCAAAGTCTGTTTCGAAAATTCGCTCAACTGATGGTTCGGGGCGAGTAAGGTGCCGTCGAGATCCGACGCCACGATTTTATACGGATGTTTGTGTGCTGAAGTGGTCATAAAACTCTCTGTTTCTCGGTTGGCCGGATGAGCCGTCACCCTTAGGTTGCCTAGTGTAGTGGAATTAAATGCGGAAAAAGAGGGTAAACCTCTCTTTGCGTTTTTCCTCAATTTCTATGGTCGATGGTGCTGTCTGTTATGGTCGATAGTACTGTCGGCGAAAAAACACAAAATATGGTCTAACGTCTGATTTCGGTAGGCATCTTGTTCAAAAAGCAGTTCATGTCTGGCACCTGCTATGCGGCATAAAGCGGCACGTTTTTGGGTGCGAGACAGCTTTTTGAAGAGCCGGTTTTGCGCCCGATTACACACAATCGCTTCTTCGCCAGCTTGTAAGATCAGCATGGGGATTTTGATTTGTCGGGTTAACTGCAAACACTGTTTGGTCGCCATTAAGCTTTGCCAAACCCAGCGGTGACTCGGCCCTCCAATTTGCAGTTCAGGGTGCGCTTCATACAGTTCACGAAACAACTGATAGCGGGTTTCACTGTGGGTGAGCAGGTTGAGATGAAAGGGTTTAGCGTGATAAGGGCCATAACCCGGAGCGTAACTGGGTTTTGGGGTAACGGCAGCCATAATTTGAGTGATGAGCAAAGCCCATGGCCTTAAATACCAAGGCATATTCACGCCAAACATCGGAGCACTCAGGGCCAGTGCGCTAAAGGGGTGCGCTGGAGTGGTCTGGATATAGCGCGTCGCAATCGCGCCACCCATAGAATGGGCTAATAAAAAGCGCTCTTGGTAGTGACCGAGATCGAAATGCTCGACTAAGGCTTTTAAGTCAGTCACGTAATCTTGAAACTCATGTACATGGCCTATTTGTCTATCTTCAGTCAGACGTTCTGACCGTCCTTGACCACGGTGATCATAGGTATAAACATCAAAACCTTGGCGGAATAGGTCATAACACAGCTCCTGATATTTCCACGCAGATTCAATCCTGCCATTCACAATCACTACGGCTTTTTGATGCTCAGGATGCTTGAGACTACACCAATAAATGTGCGTTTTATCAAAACTGCGATAGGTTCCTTCGCTTCGAGTGTGCCACACTTGAGCTATCTCAAAGTTGAGAGCTTGCTCCAAACTCGACTCTTGCGTATAAGGATAAAGATTTTTTTCAGGGTTCATAAGTTGGCAATGGGGTTGTGCGCATCAGTGTTTGACCTCATTGGGCTAGCATAAGTCAGGAATGAGGAATTGCAATGGATATCCATGTTTGGCTTGCCTATCTATTGACCGCGGTGGTGTTTAGTCTGGCGCCCGGTTCAGGCACGGTCAACTCGATCAGCAATGGTTTAAGTTATGGTACACGCCACTCATTAGGGGCGATTATCGGCCTACAAATCGGTCTTGCTTGCCATATAGTGTTGGTCGGCATCGGAATTGGCGCTTTGGTGGCACAATCTGCGTTGGCGTTCACTCTGATCAAATGGATTGGTGCAGCTTATTTAGTATGGCTGGGTATTCAGAAATGGCGAGATAGAGCCCCCTTAACGGCTACCACAGCTTCTCATGAACTCTCACAAGCCGCCCTGCTGCGTAAAGCAGTACTGATTAACCTGACTAATCCCAAATCAATCGTTTTCTTAGTGGCATTATTCCCGCAGTTTATTGAACCCACTAGAGATCATTGGCCGCAGTTCTTGGTTCTGGGTATCACAACCGTTACTATTGATGCGATTGTCATGTTCGGATACACGGCGCTGGCTGCGCAGCTAGGTCGCTATATTCGTTCACCTAACATAATGACCAGAATGAATAAACTGTTTGGTTCGATGTTTATGGGCTGCGGAATGCTGTTGGCTACCGCCAAAGCGTAAGCAACCCTTTGAGGACACCATGTACACAACTTATGTAGCACGCCAACCGATATTGAATGCAAAGCGACACACGCTAGGTTATGAGCTGCTGTTTCGAGATGGAGAGAAAAACGCGTTTCCTGAGTACATGGATGCCGATCGTGCTACCTACCGTCTGATCGTTGAAAACTTTTTATCCCTTGGTACCAACCCGAGAATTGCCCGCTCGCGCTGTTTTATCAACTTTCCCCATAAAAGCTTAATTCGGCGTTTGCCTCTGACTCTGCCGCGTGAGCAGATCGTGGTAGAAATTTTGGAAACGTGCCAACCGACCGATGATCTTTTTGAGGCGGTACAAGAGCTGAGTCAGCGAGGTTATCTGCTCGCGTTAGATGATTTTGTGTATTCACCCGCTTGGGAGCGCTTTTTACCCTACGTACAGATAGTCAAAATCGACATCATGGCAATGGGGCTCGATAAAGCGTGTGAATTTGTGCGTGGTCGACTGGCTCAGGGAAGTCGTCGCCGATTTTTGGCAGAACGAGTCGAAACCGAAGATGAGTTTCATCAAGCGCGTCATGCGGGTTTTACCTTCTTCCAAGGCTATTTTTTCAGTAAGCCAGAAATCATTAAACAGCGCTACGTCAGTCCAGAGCATGTGATTGCCATGCAGCTGTTTCGCGAAGTCTGTCAGCCTGAAGTCGATTATGTGCGAGTAGAGCGCTTGGTCGCGCAGGACATTGCGCTCTCTTACAAGCTGCTGCGTTTCGTAAACACTATGTCGGATCGGATCTCGGTCTCCATCTCCTCATTTCGCCAAGCCTTGGTTTATCTTGGACAGGACAAACTGCGCATTTTCGTCTCTTTGGCGGTCGCGTCTTATATCTCCTCCAAAAAGCCCAAGGAGCTTTACAACTTGTCGTTACAAAGAGCGCAGTTTTGCCAGTTGATGGCGACGCATCCACATTTTAAAGCGCATCGTGAACAAGCGTTTCTGATTGGCATGTTTTCTGTGCTGGATGCCTTGCTCGATACCTCAATTGAGCAATTGGTGGAGCAACTGCCGCTGGCCGATGATGTGAAGTTGGCACTGCGAGAGCGTGAAGGGCCACTGGGTACTTTGCTCGATCTTGAGGAGTGTTTTGAAAAAGCCGATTGGCAAGGTGTGGAGCAGCACTGCCTAGAACTGGGTTTTGATCTGGAAGATGTCCGTCAGGAATTGATTGAAGCCCAGCGTTGGAGCCAGGACATCAATCGATTAATTTAGTGATAAGTTAATGTACCTTTTCGACTTGACGCGGCAGCGATGTTGGCTGCAACGGCAAGTCATTTGGTAAGAGATGGTCGGCCAGCCCGACTCTGAGGGTGTAGGATGATAAAGGCTGACCGACCAAATAGATTAACCTTCCTGCACCTTAGATTTAGTGAGCGTGTCAGAGCGGTGAGTTATTTCAGCCAAGCGTTAAGCATCCACACCAATTTCTCTTGCTCGCGGATGTAATCACTCATCAGCGCTGACGTCCCTTCATCCCCGGTTTCGCCGGCAAGCTCAAGAATGTCTCGTTGTTGGTGGAGCAGAATGCTAAAGCCATCCACCAATCCCTGCATGCTGCTACGGCCATCAATTGAGTCGGTATGCTCTTTGATTTGCGCCGCTTTGAGGTAACCGCTAAAGCTGTGCATGGGTCGAGCGCTCAGCGTTAAAATACGCTCTGCCAGTTCATCGATTTTTAGCTGTAAGTCGGTATAAATCTCTTCAAACTTAGCGTGCAGTTCGAAAAATTCCTTACCTTGAATATTCCAGTGGTAACCGCGAGTATTCATATAGAACACTTGATAGTTGGCCAGCAAGTTGTTGAGCGCATTCGCCAGTTTTTGACTTTGTGTGGTATCAAGACCAATCAAATTCGTTGCCATTTTTACACCTCTCAGTTTTTTATTTCCCCTATCGGGATGAACAAAGAATAGTGTAGTTCAGACATGGAAGAAATTTGGATTATCTGATTTTTCTGATAGGCATAGACTATTAATCCATTATAAACAGTATGGTTTAATCGTCTTAATGGCTGTTCTCACGAATCAGATTTTAACGCTTCAAAGCAAAGTGCAAAAAGCGTTGTCCTTGGTAAGTTAGTACGCCTTTGTCTCCCGGATTGAGTGCATGATAGTAATGAATGCCAACCTGAAACTCGCGTTTTGGCCCTAAACGTCCTTTTTGTACGTAAATCCAAAACTCTTGGTCATCTTGACCGGGAAGGGGGTGAGGTATGTCGATCGCTTGCTTATCCAGTATGGTCACTTCGGCACTACGCTGTGGAGCATTTTCTCCTTGCATGTGGCGGCGGTAGAAGTGGCTAAAAAACCAAACGGCCGCAATAATCAATAACGCTAAACTGATCAATAAAGTGAAGGGCATAACAGCCTCCTATTCTGAATACGCCGCTATTTTAGCGAATGGCGTATTTTTCCAAGCAGTTTGTGGTGAGAAAGAGATGTGCGGCAGTAATCAAAGGGATTTTTTCGGCTTATCTCACACTTTATCAGCCATTGAACGGCTAACAATTGGATAATGTGACTCTGGCTGCTAGAAAATAAAGAGAGAAGGCGCAGGAGGGCGGAAATGTCAGAAATTGAGCAAGTTGTTCTACGAACGCGCAAACTCGAAACCTTATTGCGCGAACAATACCATGCAGAAGGCAAGGGATTGCATCAATTAATTACCAGTTGTGAAGAACGTTTACCCCATGACGTGATTAAAAAGCTGCGTTATGTGGCGACGATTCGTAACAAAGTGGTGCATGAAGATGATTATCGCTTAGATGATCGCAAAGCTTTTCTCGCGGTATGCCAAGAGTGCGAAGATGAGCTCACGCCAAGAAGTGGGAAGTTTGTGTGGCGGATTGCTTTTATGCTGATGATGTTGATGACCTTAGGAGCCCTATTTTTCTATTACTGGCATTGGGAAGAGTTATCTCAACATTTTCAGTAATCGAACATTGAACCAATAAAAAAGGACGCGATGCGTCCTTTTTTATTTTAAAAACATTAACTTAGTACATCATGGGCAGTGTCATTAAACCAATGATTACTGCGATCATAACAAGTCCTTGTTTTTGAGATGAAGAAATCATAACACTGCTCCTTTGGTTGATTACTCATTCTGTAAAAAAAGAATAGATCATTTACCCAGCTTGATCAATAGATCGTTGATTAAAGTTTAAAAAACACAGTTCTTTTGCTCGTAGGGGGCTTTTTAACGTAAGAAAAGTCACACTTTTACGCTGTTTTAATCATAAGCTAAATGCTGATTTTTAATTCAATATTGTATTTATTTTATTGATTTTATAGTGTTTTTTATTGTTTGTTGGTAGGTTGATATTTGTTCTGGTTGTGGTTATTACGGTTTGTTTTGGATCGATTGTCAGGTTTTAGTAAATTACCACTTTATGAGAATTATTTTCCTGTTGTTGAGATTGGTTATCAATTGAGTTGTGTTTTTATCCTTTATTTGGTTTTGTATATTTAAAAATAGCAGTTATTTTTCATTTATCTGTTTAGTTGGTTATTTTCAATTTTTTTACTGTTTTGTTGTTGTTTTTATTGGTTTTTTGTTTTTGTATTATGCTTTTATTTTGGTAAGTTTTCCGTTTTTTTATTTTATTTTGATTGGTTTTCGTTTGTTTGGTGTTGGTTTGTTGTCTTGATTTGGTTGGTGGCAAGTTTTCTTGTTTTGTAATTTTATTGAGTAATTACTATTTTATATAGCAGCTCAAGTAAGGATTCGCTAGCAAGATCCAACTTTTTACTTTCATAACTGGACATCAAAAGTCAGATCCCTACACTGGCGGCAGTTTGAGTTAGGGGTATGAGCATGTTGAGCTGGATTTCTGTCGTGTTGTCGGGGTTTATCAGCATTTCTGCTTATGAAAATCAGAAGCTTAAGCAAGCGATATTCTTTCGAATCTTCAGCCTCCTGTTACTGACAATTATTGTGTGGGAGCAGCACAGTCATGCTACGCCAGAGGTAATTTTCATCTCTCTTGGTTTGGCGGTGTCGATGTTTGCGCATGGACTGCGGCTAAATCATCGCTACCACAAAGCTAGCTTTGTGCTGTTTTTAGTCGCGCAACTGCTGTTTAGTAAAGCATTCTGGGTGCAATTGTCGGGGAGTATGGTGTGGTGGTTGCCCGCATTACTGGTGGCGGCAAGCATAGTGGCGTTTTTTTTGTTACTGCCACAAATTGATACCTTAATCTTCCCTGTCACCATTATGGGGTTGATGTTAGTACAGATGACGTGGGCTGCGGGTGAACTGTGGCTACAAGAGGCCTCCGTGGCTTCTGGCGCTGGTTTCTTAGGATGTCTGGTTTATATCCTCTCGGCCACGTTATTAGCCATACACGATTATCGGCGTTCACTTCCTTGGGGGCACACTCTTATCTCCAGCTCCTACTTGATTGCCCAAGCCTTGATCTCAGCGTCGATCGTGTTTTAGTCATATTCACGGTCTGTGATGTAAAAAAAAACCGCCTCGC
>NZ_WPDC01000021.1:0-48161 GCF_035615595.1 Vibrio sp. R-1
GCCGAGATAGCTTCACGTCGTAAGAGCATAAACAATTACGATTTATGCTCAGCGAACCACTTTTATTCGCCATCCATATTCCCTACAATCGAGTCCAATTATTTTCATTGGCTTGCGTCTTAGTTCCGAATTCAAGCCATGAGTTAACTCCCTTTCGTCCTTATCGGAGTACTTCATGAGTAACGTGAAACACAGCAAACTTCTTATCCTTGGCTCCGGCCCTGCGGGTTACACAGCCGCGGTTTACGCTGCGCGCGCCAACCTAAAACCCGTGCTGGTCACTGGTATGCAGCAAGGTGGTCAGCTCACCACAACGACAGAAGTCGAGAACTGGCCAGGCGATGCCGAAGGCTTAACTGGCCCAGCACTGATGGAGCGCATGAAAGAGCACGCTGAGCGTTTCGATACTGAAATTGTTTTTGATCACATTAACTCGGTTGATCTCTCTTCTCGCCCATTTCGTTTGACAGGCGACAGCCAAGAGTACACCTGTGATGCCCTCATCATCTCTACTGGTGCCTCTGCTAAATACCTCGGTTTAGAATCAGAAGAAGCGTTCAAAGGTCGCGGTGTATCCGCTTGTGCGACCTGTGATGGTTTCTTCTATCGCAACCAGAAAGTCGCCGTTGTCGGTGGTGGTAATACTGCGGTTGAAGAGGCTCTTTACCTATCGAATATCGCCTCAGAAGTGCATCTGATCCACCGCCGTGACAGCTTCCGCAGTGAAAAAATTCTGATCGATCGTCTGATGGATAAAGTGGCGAATGGCAACATTGTTCTGCACACGCACCGCACTTTGGATGAAGTACTGGGCGATGAGATGGGCGTGACAGGCGTGCGTTTGAAAGATACCCAGTCAGATATGACGGAAAACTTGGATGTGATGGGGGTATTCATTGCCATCGGTCATCAGCCAAACTCGCAAATTTTCGAAGGTCAGCTTGAAATGAAAAACGGCTACATAGTCGTAAAATCTGGCCTTGAAGGTAATGCAACCCAGACCAGCATTGAAGGTGTGTTTGCCGCGGGTGATGTGATGGATCATAATTACCGTCAAGCGATTACCTCTGCCGGAACCGGGTGTATGGCAGCACTCGATGCTGAACGTTACCTAGATAGCCAGGGTAAATAACTTACGCTTCGCGTAACGCCAGTTTTTATTTTTGCCAAGCCCGACGGGTATAACCGCCGGGCTTTTCTTTGTATACTGGCGGCCTATTACAATTATTATTCTCATTAAGCCTTTTCAAAATGGACAAGAAAAAACAGCGTAGCTTGAATCTCTGGCTCAAGCAGCAAAGCAAACTGGCTAAGCGCTGGCTCGCAATAGCTGTTGGGTTGGGTGTGTTATCAAGCCTATTTCTGGTGGCGCAAGCCGCACTCCTTGCATCAATTCTGCATCAGCTGATTATTGAACAGGTCGATAAACATCTGCTCATTCCACACTTCTTTGGCTTGGTTGCACTCATTGCCGTGCGTGCGCTCTGCTCTTGGGGACGCGAAATCGCTGGTTTTCGTTGTGGAGAAGAGATCCGCCGTTATATTCGACAGCTAATCCTAGACAAGTTACGCGACTTAGGGCCAGCCTATATCAAAGGCAAACCGGCCGGCTCATGGGCAGCCTTAATGCTTGAGCAAGTCGAAAACATGCACGACTTCTTTGCTCGCTATCTCCCTCAGATGTCTCTTTCGGTTTTGGTACCGTTTGTGATCCTTGCGGTCGTCTTCCCAGTTAACTGGGCGGCAGGACTGATTTTTTTGATCACGGCGCCATTGGTGCCACTCTTTATGGCGTTAGTCGGCATTAAAGCCGCCGATGCCAGCCGGAAAAACTTTAAAGCTCTGCAGCGTTTATCCGGGCATTTTTATGATCGCTTGCAAGCTCTGACCACCATTCGTCTATTCGATCGCACCACAGCAGAAACCGAGCACATGCGCGGCGCTTCAGAAGTGTTTCGCCATCGCACTATGGATGTACTGCGGATCGCGTTCCTCTCTTCTGCAGTATTAGAGTTTTTCACCTCGATCTCCATTGCACTGACCGCCGTGTACTTTGGCTTTAGCTACATTGGTGAACTCAACTTCGGTTATTACGGCGCGAGTGTCACTCTGTTTGCTGGGTTATTTGTGTTAATCCTTGCTCCGGAGTTTTATCAGCCGCTGCGCGATCTCGGAACCTATTACCACGCCAAACAACTCGCGGTGGGCGCAGCCGAATCGATCGTCGATTTTCTGCAAACCGAAGTGGATACCTTACACAGTGGCGAGCGTCATCTCACCGATAATGACGATATTGAAATTATCGCCAATGATCTGGTCGTTCTTAGTCCACAAGGCAAACGCTTAGCAGGCCCGCTCTCATTTACGTTGCAAAGCGGCAAAACCACCGCTCTCGTCGGGCCAAGTGGCGCAGGCAAAACCAGCTTAATCAATACCATTTTGGGCTTTATGCCCTACCAAGGCAGCTTAACCATTAACGGCATTGAATTGCGCGAGTTAGATCATGCGCACTGGCGACAAACCATCAGTTGGGTTGGGCAAAATCCTCTGCTGCTGCACGGCACCATTCGCGACAACGTGACGCTAGGCAAACACAATATCGCCGATGAGCAAGTCACACAGGCTCTGCAAGCAGCTTATGCCCAAGAGTTTGTTGAGCAGCAGGGTTTGGATTACCCGATCAGTGATCGCTCTGCGGGGCTTTCCGTGGGTCAAGCCCAACGCATCGCCCTCGCTCGCGCTATTTTGCAAAATGGCCGCTTTTGGTTACTCGATGAACCCACGGCAAGCTTAGATGCGCGCAGTGAGCAATATGTGATGCGTGGACTGACCGAAAGCATTCAGCAACGCACTGCGTTATTTGTCACTCACCAGTTGCAACCGCTGCAATCGGTCGAGCAAATCTTAGTGATGGAAAATGGCTTGCTGGTACAAGCAGGACATTTTGAAGACTTAAGCCAGCAATCTGGTTTATTTGCCACTATGTTAGCCGCTAACCAAGCGCTACAAGCTGCCAACAAAGGGGATCTCGATGCGTGACCTGCTGCCTTACCTAAAACTGTATAAAAAACACTGGTTCGGTCTTACCCTTGGCATGCTGCTGGCGCTGCTGACCGTTCTCGCTTCGATTGGACTGCTGACGTTATCCGGCTGGTTTTTGTCTGCGGCGGCCGTGGCCGGACTCAGTATTGCCCGAGAAACCTTTAACTACATGCTACCCGGCGCCTTTGTGCGCGGTTTTGCCATGGGACGCACCGCGGGTCGTTGGGGCGAGCGTGTCGTTACTCACAACGCCACCTTCAAGCTGCTCACTGATTTGCGAGTGTTTTTCTTTGAGAAACTGACACCGCTTATCCCGGGACGTCTGAGCGCGGTGCGCGATGCCGATATGCTCAACCGCATCGTGGCCGATGTGGATGCCATGGACCATGTCTATTTACGTTTAATCAATCCAGTCACGGTCGGCGTGCTGGGTATTGCGGCTCTCACCACACTGATTGCTTGGTTTGATCTGCAGCTTGGCATGACCTTAGGCGCTATCTTGCTTCTGGTTTTGCTGGTGTGGCCCACGCTTTTTTACCGCTTGGGGAAAAAGAATGGTCAACACTTAACGCAGAATAAAGCGGAATTGCGCGTTCGCACGCTAGATTGGTTACAAGGTTACAGTGAACTAACCATTTTCGGTGCAGAACAAACCTATCGTCAGGCAATCTTAACGGCGCAAGACAAACTGCTGCGTAACCAATACGTTAACGCGCAAGTCTCAGGACTGGCTCAATCGTTACTGTTACTTGCCAATGGTTGGACACTGGTACTGATGATCTGGCTGGCCGCCGATGGCGTGGGTGGGCAAACTCCGGATCCGCTGATTGCACTGGTGGCTTTTGCAACCATAGCCAGCGTCGAGTTATTGATGCCTATTGCCGGCGCATTCCAGCATTTGGGGCAGACTCTCACCTCGGCTCGCCGCTTAAATGAGATTATTCTAGCCAAACCTGAGGTCGAATTTACCGCGCAACCAACCGCGCATAATGGCCAATACAACATTGAATTCAACGGTGTCCACTTTGCTTACCAAGCGAATAAACCCAAGGCCATTGATGACTTTACTTTGACTCTCGCTCAAGGTCAGAAAGTGGCGATTGTCGGCCAAACCGGCTCAGGAAAATCGACCTTAATTCAACTCCTTTGCCGCTATTGGGATGTACAGCAGGGTCAGATCACGATTGGTGGAACAGACATTCGAGAATGGCACGAGAGCGATCTTCGTGCCGCCATTAGCGTGGTCAGTCAACGGGTGGATATTCTCAATGGCACGCTGCGCGATAACCTGAAATTGGCGAAACCGGACGCAACCGATGAAGCGCTCAGTGATATTCTGCAACAAGTCGGTCTAGAGAAATTGCTACAAGATGCCGCGCTCAATACTTGGCTTGGCGAAGGTGGCCGTCAGTTATCCGGTGGAGAAAAACGTAGGATCGGCATTGCGCGAGCACTACTGCATAACGCTCCAATCTTACTGCTTGATGAACCGACCGAAGGGTTGGACAAGCAAACCGAGCAGCAGATCATGCAACTGTTGCATGGTCATTTCGGTCACAAAACCGTGCTGTTTATCACTCATCGTCTGGTCAACCTTGAACAGATGGATGCGATTGCGCTGATTGAACAGGGCCAGTTGGTCGAATATGGTCATCACCATACTCTCCTCGCCCAGCACGGTCGTTATCACAAGCTGACACAAAAGCTGTAACGCTTCCCGCCTCTCTTCGCTGAGGGGCGTAAGCATGCAGCGCAGAGCACCATGTCAAACAATAAACAGCTTCAAACAATAAACAGCAAAAAGCCAGTCAACATGACTGGCTTTTTTTATAAGCGACATCGCTCGAAGAAAGGCGGGCACTTATCCGTGCGGCTTACGCGAGCTTTGTTGCTGGTTAGCCACTTTATTGCGCGTGCTCGATTCACCACCCTGCTTACGGCGCGCAGGGGCTTTTCCACTACGACCCGGAGTAGCTGAAATTCGCTCTTCGTGACGACGTACTGCACGACGAATTTTCTGGCTACGGGTACGCTCACGCTTACGCGTTGCGGCATCAGGCGCCATGTTCAGCACCGTTTCTTTCTCTGGACGCAGTTCTACCAACTCACGCAGGTAGTTCACTTGCTTGAGATCAAGCTCCATCCAACCGCCGCGAGGCAGTTTTTTGTCGAGGAAAATATCACCGTAACGTACGCGCTTCAGACGGCTTACTGTCGTACCTTGTGATTCCCACAGACGACGCACTTCACGGTTACGACCTTCATTGATTACCACGTAGAAAGTATGGTTGATGCCTTCGCCACCGGCGTACATCACATCTTCAAAACGCGCCATACCATCTTCTAGCTGCACACCACGTACTAGATTGCGAACTTTTTCTTCCGTCACGTCACCAAAGACGCGAACCAGATATTCACGTTCTACCTGACGGCTTGGGTGCATTAAACGGTTAGCCAGTTCACCATCAGTGGTAAACAGCAGCAAACCTGACGTGTTGGCGTCCAAACGGCCAACAGAAATCCAGCGTGAACCACGAATTTTCGGCAGACGGTCAAATACCGTACGGCGACCTTCTGGATCATGACGGGTACACAGCTCGCCTTCTGGTTTGTAATAAGCCAGAACTCGGCAGATCACCTCTTCTTGCGCTTTCACAGACACAACATGTCCATCGATGCGCACGACAGCGTTATCATCTTCTAGGCGTTCGCCCAGTACAGCTACCTTGCCATTAACACTTACACGCCCAGCTCGGATCAGAGCTTCAAGCTCACGACGAGAACCATGACCAGCACGTGCTAAAACTTTTTGTAACTTTTCGCTCATTTATCTACCTATGTGTCGTCTTCTCAGACGTCGAATGACGGGTTGCGATGTTAAAATCGCGGCCGCGTAGTATCGCAAATTTTGTGGATAAAAGCACCCGTTTTGTCAGCGATTCGCGGCCACCTCATTCAACTACTGAAACGGGGTCGGATCACCGGCTCCGACACGCGCCACTACCACTTCATCGTCGCTAAAATCAATCACTGTCGTGGGTTGCTGACCTAAATAGCCACCATTGAGGATCACATCCACCGCATGCTCTAAGCGATCACGAATTTCCTCGGGATCAGACTCAGTAAAATCGTTGCCCGGCAGGATCAGCGATGTCGACATGAGTGGCTCGCCGAGCGCTTCCAGCAGATCCAAGGCAATTTTGTTATTCGGTACCCGGATACCTATGGTCTTTCGCTTCTCATTCATCAGACGGCGCGGAACCTCTTTGGTTCCTTTGAATATGAAGGTGTAAGGTCCCGGTGTATTGTTTTTCAACAAACGAAACGCCGTGTTATCCACACGCGCATACAGCGAAAGCTCAGACAAATCGCGGCACAACAGCGTAAAATTGTGCTTATCGTCGAGACGGCGAATTTGACAAATACGTTCCATCCCGTGCTTATTTTCAAGCTGGCAGCCCAGTGCGTAACCAGAATCGGTTGGGTAAACCACTACCCCACCATTGCGAATAATCGCGACCGCTTGGTTGATCAGGCGGGTTTGAGGGTTCTCAGGATGAACATAAAAAAACTGGCTCATGGTTATTCCTCTTCATCGAGTCTCTCGACTCTATTGCTTGGGGATAAGCCCCAATCTTTCCATACAGGTTCTACTCCGGCAGGTAACCAAAGGTTTCGGCCCAACTCCATCCAAGGAGAAGGATAGTGAAAGTCACTGCCTTGGGAGGCGAGTAGCTGGTATTCCATTGCGTAATCACCCAAGGTTCGTTTTTCCTGTGGTGATTGCTGCGGCTGGGCCACTTCCATGGCATCGCCATCCGCTTCAACAAACGCGGTCATTAAGCGCTTAAGCCATTTCGCCGTCAAGTCATATCGTCCCGGATGCGCTAATACGGCTTGTCCACCTGCGGCGTGAATCGCGCTCACTGCTTCACTCATTGAACACCAGTTAGGCGGTACATAACCCGGATTATCACGGGTGAGGTATTTCTTAAATACTTGCTGCATGTTGGTTGCGTAACCATTATCCACCAACCATTTGGCAAAATGGGCACGCGTGATCGGCGCACCATCGGCAATATGTTGAACCTCTTCTAACACTCCCTCACGCGTCGCTTTTTGTAAACGATGGGCGATCAGTTCAGCACGCTCAACTCGACGTTGCTGCTGCCGCGCAATCAGCTGCCCCAATGCCTCACTGTTTGGGTCGATGTTTAAACCGACAATATGAATGTCTTTATTTTGCCAAACCGTTGAAATCTCAATGCCGTTCACTAATTGTAGCGGATATTGCTGCTGTGCAATGTAAGCACGAGCATCCGCCAATGCAGCCACGGTATCGTGGTCTGTGATCGCCAAAACATCAATCTCAAAGCTGACGGCGCGATCGATCAATTGTTGATAAGTAAACCGTCCATCAGAAGCGGTGGTATGACTATGCAGGTCAATTCTCATATTTTTTATTTGCCTGATTTTTAGGCTTGACTTTTTATCGCCGCACTAGTTAACTAGTACGCAAATGCAAGACTCTCTGTTAGGGCTCACTATGTTACAAGAATTTAACCCAAACCATAAACCCAATTTCAGTCCAGCAGATGCTGAACTGGCTTGGTGGCGCACTTGGACAAGTTCTTGGTGGGCTCACGTGTATTTCTAAGTTTAGATACTCACACACCTAGCCCGCCAACTTGAGCGGGCTTTTTATTGGTTTTTTCCACCTATCACTGCTGTTTAGCTAATTTCTCATCGCGGTGATCAGTGCACAATCGAATCATGGTTAAGGAGGTCTTATGAATAAGGCCATCAACATAAAGAAAACCGCGCCGCTTGAGGTGCTACACAGTGAACTGCCTTATACGCAAGATCCTACGGCTTTATTTCATGCTCTTTGCGCTGGGCGCAGCGACTGCCTACTACTGGAATCTGCAGAAATCGACTCCAAGCAAAATTTGAAGAGCCTTCTGTTAGTGGATGCTGCCGTGCGCATTGTGTGTGAAGGCCATCAAGTGACCTATCATGCGCTCAGTGCAAACGGCCAAGCTCTGCTCAACATCATTCATAGCAACCTCACTGATCGGATTCCTTGCAAAGTAGAGAAAGCGAAACTTACCCTCACCTTCTCTACACCCTGTGATACGTTGGATGAAGACTCACGCTTGCGCGAAGCGTCTTCTTTCGATGCGCTACGTTTAGTGCAGCACAGTTTTGATCTCACTGACCACGGTAAATTTGCGCTGTTTTTAGGTGGCTTATTTGCCTACGATTTAGTGGCTAACTTTGAGCCGCTCGGTAAAGCACCAGCCGACAATCAATGCCCTGATTACGTGTTTTATGTAGCAGAAACTCTGATGGTGATTGATCATCAGCGTGAAACTTGCCAACTGCAAGCCACCCAATTCCAACCGGGCGATGCGCTGCACAGCCAACTCAAAAGCCGGATGCGTGAAATTCGTGCGCAAGTGAATCAACAACTGCCTTTGCCGAGTGCGCAATCTTTATCTGATGTGGAAGTGACCACCAATATTAGCGATGCAGCGTTTTGCGATATCGTGCGTGACCTCAAGCAGTACGTGGTCAAAGGCGATGTGTTCCAAGTTGTGCCTTCGCGCCGTTTTCGCTTACCTTGCCCTTCACCACTCGCAGCTTATCAACGGCTGAAACAGAGTAACCCAAGCCCTTACATGTTCTACATGCAAGATGAACGCTTTACCCTGTTTGGCGCATCCCCCGAAAGCGCGCTCAAGTATGAAATGCACACCAACCAAGTGGAAATCTACCCGATTGCAGGGACTCGCCGCCGCGGTAAGCGCGCCGATGGCAGCATCGATTTTGACCTCGATAGCCGCATTGAGCTTGAACTGCGCACCGATAAAAAAGAGAACGCCGAGCACATGATGCTGGTTGACTTAGCACGCAACGATGTCGCGCGCATTAGCCAAGCCGGTACTCGCCATGTCGCTGACTTGCTGCAAGTAGATCGCTACAGCCATGTGATGCACTTGGTGTCGCGCGTGGTGGGTCAGTTACGTGAAGATCTGGATGCGCTTCACGCTTATCAAGCTTGCATGAATATGGGCACGCTGACTGGCGCACCGAAAATTCGCGCCATGCAGTTAATCCGCGATGTGGAACAAGCGCGTCGCGGCAGCTACGGCGGCGCGGTGGGTTATCTCACGGGTGAAGGCGATTTGGATACCTGTATCGTGATCCGTTCTGCTTATGTGGAAAACGGCATCGCCCAAGTCCAAGCCGGCGCGGGTGTGGTGTACGACTCCGACCCACAAGCCGAAGCCGATGAAACGCGCGGCAAGGCGCAAGCGGTAATTTCCGCCATTTTATATGCTCATCAAGGGAAGGAATGATCATGGCCAATATTCTGTTTATCGATAACTTTGACTCCTTCACTTACAACTTGGTGGATCAGTTTCGCTCACTCGGTCATGTCGTAACGATTTACCGTAACAACATCCCGGCTGATGTGATCGAACAAGCACTGCAACAATTAGACAATCCCGTGGTCGTGTTATCCCCCGGCCCAGGTGCACCTTCTGAAGCGGGCTGTATGCCAGAGCTGCTGCAACGCCTGAAAGGCAAGGTACCGATGATTGGTATCTGCTTAGGGCATCAAGCCATCGTCGAAGCCTACGGCGGTGTGGTTGCTGGCGCGGGTGAAATCATCCACGGTAAAGTGTCGATGATGGAGCACCAAAACCACGCGATTTATCGCGGCCTCCCTTCTGCACTGGCGATTGCACGTTACCACTCACTGGTCGCAACGCAAGTACCGGCAACACTGACCGTGACGGCAGAAGTGAATGGCTTGGTAATGTCGGTGGTTAATGAAACCGACAAGGTGTGCGGCTTTCAATTTCACCCAGAATCGATCATGACCACCCACGGCGCTACCTTGCTGGCCAATGCCATTGATTGGGCATTGTCTGCAACGCCAGCACAGACTCAATTCGCGTAACCGCACAGGGAGAGAATGTTATGCAAACCATTATTAATAAACTCTATGAACAGCAAGGGCTTACGCAAGCCGAGAGCCAACTGCTTTTCGACCAAATTATTCGCGGTGAAATGGATCCTGTATTGATGGCGGCAGTGCTGACTGCACTGAAAATCAAAGGCGAAACGCCAGATGAAATCGCGGGTGCGGCTAAAGCCCTGCTCGCCAACGCCAATCCATTTCCGCGTCCTGATTACGACTTTGCCGATATCGTCGGTACCGGTGGCGATGGCTCAAACACCATCAACATCTCAACCACCGCCGCATTTGTCGCCGCAGCGTGTGGCGTGAAAGTCGCCAAACACGGCAACCGTGGGGTATCGAGCAAATCCGGCTCTTCCGATCTGCTCAGCTCATTTGGGATCAACCTTGCGATGAGCGCGCAAGATTCGCGTCAAGCCTTGGATGATCTCGGTGTCGCTTTCTTGTTTGCCCCTCAGTATCACAGCGGTGTGCGCCATGCGATGCCTGTGCGTCAAACCATGAAAACTCGCACGATTTTCAACATCTTAGGCCCCCTGATTAACCCTGCTCGTCCCAATATTGAATTGATGGGGGTTTACAGCAAGGATTTGGTTCGTCCTATTGCGCAAACCATGTTACAAATGGGTCTGAAACGCGCGGCGGTGGTGCATGGTTCAGGTCTGGATGAAGTCGCGATTCATGGCGAAACGCAAGTAGCAGAAATTCGCCAAGGCGAATTGATTGAGTACACGCTCACCCCAGAAGATTTTGGTGTTAGCCGCTACCCACTGGATGCGATCCGTGGCGGAGAGCCGGAAGAGAATCGCGCCATCATCACCCAGATCCTAACGGGCAATGGTACAGCAGCACAAATGGCGGCAGTGGCAGTCAACGTTGCACTTCTGCTGCGTCTATTTGGTCAAGAAGATCTGAAAGCCAACACCCAACAAGCAATCGCCGTAATGAAATCGGGCCAAGCCTATGGATTGGTTCAGCAGTTAGCACAACGAGGTTAAGTAGAATGTCCGAGCAGTTGTCTGAGCATATTTCCGTACAAACCGCGCAAATGGCGCAAGTGCTGGTCAAAATCGTCAATGATAAATACCAATGGATTGAGGAGCGCAAAGCCAAGCAACCTCTTGCGAGCTTTCATCCATTACTGACTCGCTCAGAGCGCGATTTCTATCAAGCCTTGAGCGGCGACAACACCGTATTCATTCTCGAATGCAAAAAAGCCTCACCGTCGAAGGGGCTGATCCGCGAAGAGTTTGATCTCGATTACATCGCCTCCGTGTATGGCGAGTACGCCAATGCCATTTCGGTACTGACCGATGAAAAGTATTTCCAAGGTCGTTTTGAATTTTTGCCACAAGTGCGCGCTCAGGTAACTCAGCCTGTGTTGTGCAAAGATTTTATGGTCGACCCGTATCAGGTTTATCTGGCGCGTCATTATCAAGCGGATGCGATTTTGCTGATGCTGTCTGTGCTCAACGATGATCAATATCGTGAACTGGCCGCTGTGGCGCACGACCTTGGTATGGGCGTGCTCACCGAAGTCAGCAACGAGCAAGAACTGAAACGTGCAGTTGATCTGCAAGCGAAAGTGATCGGCATCAATAACCGCAATCTGCGTGATTTGACCACCGACCTGAATCGCACCAAGCAGTTGGCACCGCTCATTCCACAAGGCACTATCATTATTTCCGAATCCGGCATTTACACCCATCAGCAGGTGCGTGATTTAGCTCAATTTGCCAATGGTTTCTTGATTGGTAGCTCGCTGATGGCGCAAAGCAATCTTGAACTGGCAGTGCGAAAAATTGTGCTCGGCGAACACAAGGTGTGCGGTTTGACTCATCCTGATGATGCGGTGAAAGCCTACCAAGCCGGTTCCGTTTTTGGTGGACTGATTTTTGTTGAGAAATCCAAACGCTTTGTCGATGTAGAACAAGCTCGCCTGACCATGAGCGGCGCACCGCTACAGTATGTCGGCGTGTTTCAAAACCACCCAGCCGCGCAAGTCGCCGATATCGCAACCGAATTGGGCTTATTTGCGGTGCAACTGCACGGCGAGGAAGATTCTGCGTATGTAAGCGAATTACGCGCTGCCCTTCCAGAATCCATTGAAATTTGGAAAGCGTATGGCGTGAGTGATGCTTTACCTGAGCTACTACCAGAGCACATCGATAGGCATCTGCTCGATGCCAAAATCGGCGAACAAAGTGGCGGCACAGGACGCAGTTTTGATTGGCGCTTGCTGCCAAAACATAGCGACCTGATGCTCGCCGGTGGCTTGAGCGCCGAGAATGTTGCCCAAGCGGCGCAACTTGGCTGCCGTGGACTCGATTTCAACTCTGGCGTGGAAAACGCTCCGGGTAAAAAAGACGCCAACAAGTTACAACACGTTTTCCAACAATTACGGAATTATTAGATTATCAGCATGGCAACATGCATAGAAAAGGAATGTAAGCATGGCTAAATTAAACGCCTATTTTGGCGAATTCGGTGGGCAGTTTGTGCCACAAATTTTGGTTCCAGCGCTCGATCAACTGGAACAAGCCTTTATTGATGCCCAGCAGGATGATGCTTTCCGCGCTGAATTTATGAGCCTACTGCAAGAATACGCCGGTCGCCCAACCGCGCTAACGCTCACGCAAAACATCACCAAAGGCACTAAAACTAAACTCTATTTGAAACGTGAAGATCTACTGCACGGCGGCGCGCACAAAACCAACCAAGTTTTGGGTCAAGCCCTGCTCGCCAAGCGCATGGGCAAACATGAAATCATCGCCGAAACTGGCGCAGGCCAACACGGTGTCGCAACCGCATTAGCCTGTGCGCTGCTTGGCTTAAAGTGCCGCGTGTACATGGGTGCGAAAGATGTTGAACGCCAAAGCCCGAACGTGTTCCGCATGCGCTTAATGGGCGCCACCGTTATCCCTGTTCATTCTGGTTCAGCAACTCTAAAAGATGCCTGTAACGAAGCGCTGCGCGACTGGTCTGGTAGCTACGAGACCGCGCATTATCTGCTTGGTACTGCGGCAGGCCCTCACCCATTCCCAACCATTGTGCGTGAATTCCAACGTATTATTGGCGAAGAAACCAAAAACCAAATCCTTGCTCGTGAAGGTCGTTTGCCCGATGCGGTGATCGCCTGTGTTGGCGGTGGCTCAAACGCCATTGGTATGTTTGCTGATTTCATCGAAGAAGAATCGGTACGTTTGATCGGTATTGAGCCAGCTGGTAAAGGCATTGATACCCACCAACATGGCGCGCCACTTAAGCACGGTAAAACCGGCATTTTCTTCGGTATGAAAGCGCCCTTGATGCAAGATGAACATGGTCAAGTGGAAGAGTCTTACTCTGTCTCTGCGGGGCTTGATTTCCCATCGGTGGGTCCACAACATGCTTACCTGAATGCCATTGGTCGTGCGGAATATGAAAGCATTACCGATGATGAAGCGCTTGATGCGTTCCAAGCGTTGGCACGTAACGAAGGCATCATTCCAGCGCTGGAGTCTTCACACGCTCTCGCGCATGCAATCAAAATGGCGTATGCCGAGCCAGACAAAGAGCAGTTGCTCGTGGTTAACCTTTCGGGCCGTGGTGATAAGGATATTTTCACCGTACACAAATTACTTGAAGACAAAGGAGCGTTGTAATGAACCGTTATCAAGCCCTATTTCAACGCCTAAGCGCTGCGCAGCAAGGCGCTTTCGTTCCTTTCGTAACGATTGGTGACCCAAACCCCGAGCAGTCACTCGCCATCATGCAAACCCTGATTGATGCAGGAGCGGATGCGCTTGAGCTTGGCATGCCGTTTTCAGATCCTCTGGCGGATGGTCCGACGATTCAAGGCGCGAACTTACGTGCATTAGCGGCGAAAACCACGCCAGATATCTGTTTTGAGCTGATCGCACAGATTCGTGAACGTAACCCTGAGACTCCGATTGGTTTACTGATGTATGCCAACTTGGTTTACGCACGCGGCATCGACGATTTTTATCAACGCTGCCAAAAAGCTGGCGTGGATTCGGTACTGATTGCCGATGTACCCACCAACGAAAGCCAGCCTTTTGTGGCGGCCGCAGAGAAATTTGGCATTCAACCAATCTTTATTGCGCCACCAACGGCCAGTGATGAAACCTTACGAGCAGTGGCTCAACTCGGTAAAGGCTACACTTATTTGCTTTCGCGCGCTGGGGTGACTGGGGCTGAAACCAAAGCCAACATGCCTGTGCATGCCCTGCTTGAACGTCTGCAACAATTTGATGCGCCACCAGCACTGCTAGGTTTTGGTATTTCAGAGCCCGCTCAAGTTAAACAAGCGATTGAAGCTGGCGCAGCGGGAGCCATTTCCGGATCGGCGGTGGTAAAAATCATCGAAACGCATTTGGATAATCCAGCTAAGCAGCTGACTGAGCTGGCAAACTTCACTCAAGCCATGAAGAAAGCAACAAAAATTTAACTTACATTATCTTAAATCAGCGGCGCACCCTTTGGTGTGCCGCATCATTTCATTAACAACCCCACTCAAACAAAAGACATTTCAATCAAAAATCAATCCAAGACTTCACATAACCAAAATCAATAGCAAACGTTTTCTTTGCAGATAAAAACGCCAAATTACTCTCGTTTTACTCCGCTATTGAGAAAACGCTCGATGTGCTTATTGCTAAATGTAAACATTCCGTGTAAAAAGCAGGAGCAAAATTTTTGCCCATTTAGTGATATGACACTAGTGGCTAACACTAGGAATTTACAATTCATTAGCACAGAGGTTATGGAAGTGTTAAAGACAAAGGGTTTACTAAACAACATCGGCGTGCAAGTGGTGATCGCCATGCTCGCGGGTACCGCAGTCGGTGCTGCAATGGGTCACGATGCGACACTATTTGCCCCACTGGGTGCGATTTTTATTAATCTGATCAAAATGCTGGTGATTCCTCTGGTGGCTGTGGCACTGATTTCTGGTGCAGCTGGTCTGGGTGATAGCCATTCTGCTGGCAAGGTCGGTGCAGTGACGTTAAGTTACTTTGCTATTACCTCTGCCGCCGCCGTAGCTCTGGCATTGATCATGGGTGAACTGTTCCAACCGGGTGTCGGAGTCGATGTTTCTGGTGTAGAGAGCATGTTCTCTTCTGAATACGCTGCGCAAGGTGAGCTCCCCACTTTCTGGGCAACCATCATTGGTATGATCCCAACCAACGTTTTCCAGTCACTGAACGAAGCGAACATTCTACAGATCTTGGTTTTCTGTCTGTTTTTAGGCATTGCGATTTCTAAGCAAGCCAAAGAAAAACGTGACCCAGTGATCAACGCGGTGAACACCATTGTTGATGCCATGGTGTGGATGATCAATAAAGTGATGCTGATTGCGCCGATTGGTGTATTTGGCTTAATGGCTGATGCCGTGGGTACTTTCGGTTTCAGCGCGCTGATGGTGGTGTTTAAGCTGTTCATCGTTTACGTAGCGGCGATTGCGATTTTTGGCTTTGTGGCTTACCCAGTCATGATCCAACTGTTCAGCAAAACATCGGCGAAAAAGTTCATTCAAGCAATGAAAAAGCCACAAGCGGTTGCACTGTCTACGGCCTCTTCTATGGCGACACTGCCTGTCACTATGGATACGGTGAAAAACGATCTGGGTGTGCGCAACTCAACGGCTTCTTTCGTACTGCCTTTGGGCGCGACCATCAATATGTCAGGTAACGCGATCTACTACGGTCTGGTGGCTATCTTCTTTGCTCAGCTGTTTAATATTGACCTGAGCATGGGCGCTTACATTGCGATCATCGTGACGGCAACTTTAGGTGCGGTTGGTCAAGCGGGTGTTCCGGGGCCTTCATTCCTTGTGGTGGCGGTTCTGCTCTCTGCCGGTATTCCTATTGAAGGTCTACCACTGCTGTTTGCACTGGATCGTATCTTTGACATGATCCGTACTGCGCTCAACATTACCGGCGATGCGGCTTGTGCAGTGATTGTGGATTCGATGATCACTGAGGAAGCGGCGGCTGAGCTGGAAAAACGTGAAGCTTAATCGCTGATCATTATCATTCATAAAAAAAGCCAGACATTAACTGTCTGGCTTTTTCTTTATTGAGTCACGGGCAAATTATCCCGCGAAGGAGATGGGTTCGCTTAGCGTCCCAACGCCTCTTTATAGTGCTGGCGACAGACTGAAACATACTTATCATTACCGCCAATCGCCACCTGATCCCCTTCGCTGATGGCGTTGCCATGCTCATCGGTACGGATCACCATATTGGCTTTGCGTCCACAGTGGCAAATGGTTTTCAGCTCAATCAGTTTATCCGCCCATGAGAGTAGATATTTACTGCCTTCAAACAGCTCACCGAGAAAATCGGTACGCAAGCCGTAGCACAATACAGGGATATCCAGTTTATCCACCACTTCGGTCAGTTGGTAAACCTGCTCTTTAGAGAGAAACTGGCACTCATCCATCAAAATACAGTGACGAGGTTCAGCCTCATGCAATGTTGCTATCACGTGCAACAGATCGGTATCGGCATGGAAAAGGTGCGCTTCGGCCTCAAGGCCAATCCGAGAACTCACTTTACCGACACCAAAACGATCGTCGATCGCGGCGGTAAAAATCAGTGGGTTCATACCGCGTTCTTGGTAGTTAAACGCCGATTGCAATAAGGTGGTCGACTTACCCGCATTCATTGCCGAGTAATAAAAGTACATCTGAGCCAAAGAAGAAATCCTGTTTGTATCATTTTACTGTCTGCGCTCTCGTGCCGCGCAGGTTAAAAAAAAGGGTGGCTAATGCCACCCTTTGCAAGGCGTTGATTACGCTTTGTCTTTCGTTGCAAGCTTGACCGCAATCGCCAGCTCTTCGAGAGCGGCAGGGTTTGCCAAACTTGGTGCATCGGTCATTAGACACGCGGCGGCTGTCGTTTTCGGGAAAGCGATAACATCACGGATGTTTTCCGTGCCGCACAGCAGCATCACCAGACGATCCAGACCGAATGCCAGACCTGCGTGGGGTGGCGTACCAAACTTCAGCGCATCGAGCAGGAAGCCAAACTTGAGACGTTGCTCTTCTGGCGTGATACCCAAAATGTCAAATACGGCTGATTGCATTTCTGCGTTGTGAATACGGACTGAACCACCACCGACTTCGTAGCCGTTCAACACCATATCGTAAGCGTTTGACAGCGCCTCTTCTGGGTTGGCTTTCAACTGCTCAGGAGAGAGGTTCAGAGGGGATGTGAATGGGTGGTGCATTGCCGCCACGTTACCTTCATCATCGCTTTCGAACATTGGGAAATCCACGACCCACAATGGAGCCCACGCCGATTCATTAGTAATACCCAACTCTTTACCCGCTTTCAGACGCAGTGCGCCCAGCGCTTCAGCCACGACTTTGGCAGAATCGGCACCGAACAGAATGATATCGCCAGTTTGCGCTTGAGTACGCTCGATAATCGCTTGAATGATCTCTTCAGTGAGGAATTTCGCTACAGGCGATTGGATACCTTCCATACCCGCAGCCAAATCATTCACTTTCAGCCATGCCAAGCCTTTCGCGCCGTAAATAGCCACAAATGCAGTGTATTCATCAATTTGTTTACGGGTCAGAGCTGCGCCACCTGGGATGCGCAGTGCAGCCACGCGGCCTTTTGGATCGTTCGCTGGACCAGAGAAAACTTTGAAATCGACGTCTTTCAGCAGATCCGCCACGTCCACCAACTCCATTGGGTTACGCAGATCTGGCTTGTCTGAGCCGAAACGACGCATCGCTTCGCTGTAAGGCATGATTGGAAAATCGCCCAGATCCACATTCATCAGTTCAAGCCACATTTCACGAATCATCTTCTCCGTCACGGCACGCACTTGTTCTGCGGTCATGAAAGAGGTTTCGATATCGATCTGGGTGAATTCTGGTTGACGGTCAGCGCGCAAATCTTCGTCGCGGAAACATTTTACGATTTGGTAGTAACGGTCAAAACCAGACATCATCAGTAGCTGTTTAAACAGCTGTGGTGATTGTGGCAGCGCGTAGAAACTGCCTTTGTGTACACGGCTTGGTACTAGGTAGTCACGCGCACCTTCTGGTGTCGCTTTGGTCAACACTGGGGTTTCGATATCAAGGAAACCGTGTGTATCCAAGAAACGGCGTACAAAGCTTGAGGCTTTCGCACGCAGTTTAATGCGGTCACTCATCTCAGGGCGACGCAGATCCAAGTAACGGTACTTGAGGCGTTGCTCTTCTGAGTTCTTCTGGTTGAAGTCGAGCGGCAGAACGTCTGAACGGTTAATGATCTCAAGGCTACGTGCCAACAGTTCTACTTCACCGGTTGCCATCTCTTTATTGACTTGGCTTTCTGGACGCGCACGCACTTCACCGGTCAATTTGATACAGAATTCGCTACGCAGTTGGTTAGCCACGGCGAATACATCCGCCATATCCGGATCCACTACTACCTGAACAATACCTTCACGATCTCGCATATCAATGAAGATCAGACCGCCTAAATCACGACGGCGATTAACCCAGCCGCACAGCTCTACAGTTTGTCCTACCAAGGACTTGTTCAGGTGACCACAATAATGGCTACGCATAGTGAATTTCCCAATCTCAATTAGTCATCAAATTTAACGCTGAAAGGTCGTTGAGTACTCGACAGACTGCCTATTCAGCAAAGTTCCATTTATACGCCGAAAGAGATTTAAGATCGACCTTCCCACGTACAATTTGTTGTCTTTTCTTACCCCTTGCTGCTTTTTAACGCAATAATCCCGTCAACCGGAGATTAAAGGCTAACCAGAAGGGAAAAATAGGCGCTGATTATAGCGCTAAAATCTCGTATTCTTCAAAACTCTCGTGATGATGATTTAAGGAGCCCGAGCAGAGTGACGTCCTCTCTTCCCTTGCGACTCGGTTTAACCCTGTGGTCTCACCCTGCATGGCAGAGTGAGTTTTATGGCAGCGGCACGCAAGCCTCAGAACGCCTTGCGAAATACGCCAGCGTTTTTCACACCGTGGAGGGGAATACCACCTTTTACGCGTCGCCCTCGCCCAGTACTGTGCTCAACTGGCGCGCCGCGACTCACGATGACTTTCGCTTCACCTTTAAGCTGCCAAAAAGCATTACCCACCAGCATTTACTGCGTGATTGTAAAGAAGAGCTGCTGAGTTTTTTGCGTTTAATGCAGCCTTTACACGACCGAATTGGTATGTGGACGATTCAACTGCCCGCTGCATTTGGGCCTGAACATCTGGCGCAATTGAAAAACTTTCGAGAATGGCTTCCAGCCGATTTTCCGCTCGGTGTGGAGGTGCGTCATCTGGCCTTTTTTGGCAAAGGCGAAGCGGAAAAAGCGCTCAATCAATGGCTGATTGAGCAAAACATTGATCGCATCATTATGGACAGTCGCCCCGTTTTTTCGGCGCTGCCGAATACCGAAGCGGTAATTGATGCGCAGCAGAAAAAACCGAAAGTGCCGGTGCATGCGATAGCCACCGCCAAGCATCCGATGATCCGTTTTATCGGCCATCCTGAGATTGAGGCCAACCTACCCTTTTTCGGTGCGTGGCTACATAAACTGCCCGAGTGGATTGCCCAAGGTAAGCAGCCTTATCTGATGATTCATACACCGGATAATGATTTCGCGCCTCAGCTGGCGGTGCAACTTTACCAACAATTACAACAGGCTATCGCGCTGCCTGATCTGCCGCCGTTTCCCGCGATGCCCGAACAACCACAACTGAGCATGTTTTGAACTCACAATCCGGTACGGCTGATTTACCCTAAAGGCGATGTGTTTAATGACAGACGCTGCGATTTTTCATAAAATACGCGCCTTTTATTGAGCCAGCGCCACAAGAGCTGGCACAAGACGCTGCCATGAGGTCTGCTATGAACCCAAAAGATACTCTCTTTTCCGCACCCATCGATAAAATCGGTGATTTCACCTTTGACGAGCGCGTGGCTGAAGTTTTTCCAGACATGATCCAACGTTCGGTGCCGGGTTACAGCAACATCATCTCTGCGATTGGCATGCTGGCGGAGCGCTTTGTAAAGCCTCATTCCAAGATTTACGATTTAGGCTGCTCACTGGGTGCGGCAACCCTTTCTATGCGCCGCCATATCAAACAAGAAGGCTGCCAAATCATTGCGGTCGATAACTCAGCGGCCATGGTGGAACGCTGCAAGCTGCACCTCAACGCTTATCGCTCGGACACACCAGTGCAGGTGATCGAAGCGGATATTCGCGATATCGCGATTGAAAACGCCTCCGTCGTAGTGCTCAACTTTACCTTGCAGTTTCTCGCGCCGGATGATCGCTACGCGCTGCTAGAAAAAATCTACGCCGGATTACGCCCGGGTGGCATTTTGATCTTGTCGGAAAAATTTGTGTTTTCGGATCAAGAAGCCCACGAGCTGCTGATCGATTTGCACCACGATTTCAAACGTGCCAACGGATACAGCGAGCTAGAGATCAGCCAAAAACGTAGCGCGATTGAAAATGTGATGCGCCCTGATTCCATCCAGACCCACAAACAGCGTTTTGCCACGCTCGGCTTTTCAAGCTTTGAAGTCTGGTTCCAGTGCTTTAACTTTGGCTCTATGTTCGCCATTAAGTAAATCGCTTATTTTGTTAACTATTTTTGTCATTTATCTTCATGTTAGCGACTCTCTGCGCCAAGCATGATCCTGAAGTCATGTGCAGAGAGCATAGTTTAGGTATTTAGCCCCATGTTCAACTTTGCCAACGTTTACCAACAGATCGCTCAACATCCGCAGTTACAGTTGTGGCTCAACACCCTGCCTCAGCAATTGACGGATTGGCAAGCTAAACAGCACGGTGATCTCGATCGCTGGATGCGTAACCTCAAGAAAATTCCGGTCGGTCAACCGGAGGTGATTGATCTGAAAAATGCGGTAGCGGCACACAATCATCAGCCACTCGCGCAAGGTGAACAGAAGAAATTGGAAGCGGTGCTCAAAACCTTTCACCCTTGGCGTAAAGGTCCTTACCATCTGCACGGCATTCATATTGATACCGAATGGCGATCCGACTGGAAATGGGATCGCTTACTGCCACACATCTCGCCACTGAAAAACCGTTTGGTACTTGATGTGGGTTGTGGCAACGGCTATCACATGTGGCGTATGTTGGGTGAAGGGGCGCAGCAAGTGTTCGGCATTGACCCTTCCGAGCTGTTTCTGATCCAGTTTGAAGCGGTACGTAAACTGCTGGGCGATGACCAACGCGTTCATCTCTTGCCACTCGGTATTGAACAGATGCCGGAGCTCAACGCCTTTGATACCGTGTTCAGCATGGGTGTGCTCTATCACCGTCGCTCACCACTCGATCACCTGCTGCAACTGAAAAATCAGTTGGTTGCTGGCGGTGAATTGATCCTGGAAACCTTAGTCGTAGAAGGGGATGAACATACGGTACTGGTGCCGTTTGATCGCTACGCCCAAATGCGCAACGTCTATTTCTTCCCTTCTGCACTGGCTCTTAAAGTGTGGTTAGAAAAGACAGGGTTTGTCGATGTGCGTATTGTCGATGAAAATATCACTTCACTCGGTGAGCAGCGTACCACAGAGTGGATGACACACAATTCACTGCCCGATTACGTTGACCCACAAGACCCAAGCAAGACCATTGAAGGCTATCCGGCGCCGCGACGTGCCATTCTGATTGCCAAAAAGCCATAATTGACACAGTTTTAACTCGCTTATTCGGGTATCACGTTACCCTTGGTAAAGGATGCGCTAAGCATCCTTTGCTATAACTTATCTATACAATCACTCATTAGAAAATAATAAGGTCGCAAATGTTTAAGCGAATTGCACCCTTTGCCGCATTGAGTTTGCTTTCGGGCTGCGCACTCACCAATGGCGATGAATACCATCAAGCGACGCTCTCCGCGATTCAAAGCTCTGAAGCCAATATGACCCAAAAAATGACGAACTTAGAATCACAAATGGGTCTGCAGAATGATTATATTGAAAGCCTTGAAAAACAAATTACTGAGCTAAAAACTCAAGTTAGCCAAATTAAACTGCCACCACCCCCTGCCCCGAAACGAGTCTCCACTGCGAAACCGTCTAATGATCAGAACACCGCTATCAGCAAGCCTCGCCATGATGTGGTGCTGGGCGAAATTGAGAGCGTCACCATTGATGCGATTAAGCAAACCTTTGATGCTCGTATCGATACGGGTGCCGCCACCTCATCACTGAACGCCGTCGATATTGAAGAATTCGAACGCAATGGCAAAAACTGGGTGCGTTTCCACCTCGCTGATGAGAAAAACCCTAAAACAGAGGCTAACTGGATTGAAGCGCCCGTCTTGCGTTATGTGCGTATTCGTCAATCCACCAACGAAAATACCGAGCGCCGCGCCGTTGTCGAGCTTTGGGTAAAACTGGGCTCTATTCATGAGAAAGCGCAGTTTACCCTCGCCGACCGTTCGCAAATGACACATCCCGTGCTGCTTGGCCGCGAGTTTATCCGTGATATCGCCCTAGTCGATGTCAGTCGCAAATACATTCAGACCGAACAAAAATAGGCGAGACGATGACTTCGAAAATTCCTTTTTATATTTCTGTCTTTCTGCTCTTTGCTACAGGTATCACATTGAGTGTTTTGCGCCACCAAGATTATGGTGTGCCATGGACCCCCGGCGAAACTCGTCAAGTCTGGGATATTGAAGCGAGGATCGAGTTTGCAGCGCAAGGGAAAGAGGCCAAAGTTTCCCTTGCCGCACCGCTCACGCAAGAAGGCTATACCCTGATCAACGAAACCGCGTCCTCCCCGGGCTACGGCATTTCTTACCTAAATACCGAATCAGGCCGCCGTATTGAGTGGTCGATTCGTCAGGCGAGCGGCCCGCAAACCATCTACTACAAAGCGCAATTTCTGGTCGACCCACAAGCCAAAGCAGTACAAATTCCGCCAACACAACCGATCACAAAACCCGCCTTTGATGGCCCCGAAGAGTCAGCGGCTATCGCCTTGATCGACAGTGCTTCGCAGCGCTCAGCAGATCACGTTACCTTTGCTCGCGAGCTGATTAAAGGACTCAACGATAGCGAGAGCCAAAACGCCTCTTTGCTGCTGAATAAAATGAGTAAAGTCGATGCCACGCAAAAACTGCTCTCTTACGCACTCGTACCCAATAAAGTGGTCGGTGTGATCCAGTTAGAAGATGGTCGCCGCCGTCAGTCGATTCAGCATATGAATGAAGTGTGGAATGGCAGCGCTTGGATCCTGTTTAACCCAGAAACAGGCACCCAACCAACACATCCGAATCTTCTGGTGTGGGATGAATCCAACGTCTCTTTACTCGATGTGGTCGGTGGGCAAAATAGCCAAGTCATGTTCAGCATGATTTCGCAAAAAGTCACGCCTCAACAAGCCACCGACAGCAAAGTTGAGGCAGACGGTTTACTCAATCTCTCAATCCATAGCTTGCCGCTTGAAGAGCAAGCCATGTTCAAGACCATCATGTTGATCCCGATTGGTGCCTTGATCGTGGTGTTTTTGCGCGTGATTGTCGGACTCAAAACCTCGGGGACTTTCATGCCCGTCTTGATCGCGGTTGCCTTTGTACAAACCCAGCTCACAACGGGTATTGTCGGCTTTCTGCTGATTGTAGGCACTGGCTTAATCATTCGTAGCTACCTCTCCAAGCTCAATCTCTTACTGGTTGCACGGATTTCAGCCGTGATCATCACCGTGATTTTGATTATTTCGGTGTTTACTGTGGTGGCGTTTAAAGTCGGTTTAACCGAAGGCTTAACCATCACTTTCTTCCCGATGATTATTCTGTCGTGGACCATTGAGCGGATGTCCATTTTGTGGGAAGAAGAAGGCGCTAAAGAGGTGCTACTGCAAGGCGGTGGCTCACTGTTTACCGCTATTTTGATCTATCTGGCGATGACCAACACGTATGTACAACACTTAACCTTTAATTTCATTGGGTTACAGTTGGTTGTTCTCGCGGCAATCCTACTGTTGGGAACTTACACCGGTTATCGAATTTCAGAGCTGCGTCGCTTCAAGCCTTTGGTGGAGGAGAAGTAATGGGGTTCTCCTTTTCGTTCTCGGATTACACCTCCCCTTTTAAGCTGCGCCGCAAAGGGATCATGGGGATGAATAAGCGTAACCACGCTTATATCGGACGTTACAACGATCGTTCCAAGTACCCTTTGGTGGATGACAAGCTCAAAACCAAGCTGATCGCTCAACGGGCTGGGTGTACGGTTCCAAAGCTCATCGGCGTGATCAGCAATCAAGCCGAAGTGAAACACATCCATGAAATGGTCAAAGACTGGCCGGGGTTTGTGATTAAGCCTGCGCGCGGCAGCGGTGGTAAAGGCATTTTAGTCGTCACCTCCCATCAAGCAGGTGTGTATACCAAACCCTCAGGTTCGACCATGAATAAAGAGGATGTGGAACGCCACATCAGCAATGCCCTCGCCGGACTTTTCTCTCTTGGCGGCAAAAACGATGTAGCAGTGGTCGAAAACTTAATTCAGTTTGATGACTGTTTTGAGGGGTTCAGCTATGAAGGCGTACCCGATGTACGGATTATCGTGTTCAAAGGTTATCCGGTCATGGCGATGATGCGCCTTTCCACTTCCGCTTCGGATGGTAAAGCCAACTTGCACCAAGGTGCGGTCGGCGTGGGAATTGATATTGCCACCGGTAAAGCGGTGCGTGCCGTGCAATTTAATAAACCCGTTACTCATCACCCCGATACAGACAAAGAGCTGGCCACCTTAGTTGTCCCACACTGGGAAAGATTGCTGACATTAGCAGCCAGCGCTTGGGAGATGACTGGATTAGGCTATCTCGGAACCGATATGGTACTGGATAAAGAAGAAGGCCCCATGGTGTTAGAACTCAACGCACGTCCCGGACTCGCGATTCAGATTGCTAATGGCGCAGGACTCTTGCCTCGTTTGCAGCACATTGAAAGTTTAGGTTCTTCACTGATCTACCCAACACCCGCCGAGCGTGTAGCGTATGCAGTGCGTAAGTTTGGGGTTCACTCACCGATAGCGCAGTAATCCTGATTTTATTTACCGCGCCAACATGACAAAAGGCTTCCGAATGGAAGCCTTTTTCGTGAGCTATCAACCACATGCCATTAAGCGTGTTGCGCTTCAAACTCTTTCATAAAATCGACCAGCGCTTGCACACCCTCTAGCGGCATCGCGTTATAGATAGAGGCACGCATCCCCCCCACAACACGGTGCCCTTTCAATGACACCAAGCCACGCGCTTCAGCCAGTTCCAAGAAGGTATCATCCAACTCGGGTTTCACCAGTTGGAATGGGACGTTCATCAGCGAGCGGTTGTCTGGATGGATCTCGTTACGGTAGAAATCGGATGAATCAATATAGCCATAAAGCAGCGCCGCTTTTGCACGGTTCACTTCTTCAATCGCTTTGACGCCACCTTGTGCTTTCAACCATTGGAAAACAAGGCCGGAGAGATACCAAGCAAAGGTAGGCGGGGTATTAAACATCGACTCTTGCTCAGCAAGAATTTTGTAGTTCAGTACTCCCGGTAACAGATCGCTAGCCAAATCCAGCAAATCATCACGCACGATGGCGATACAGATCCCCGCAGGTCCAATATTCTTCTGCGCGCCAGCGTAAATCACGCCGTATTTCGATACATCAATTTCACGAGATAAAATGGTCGAAGACATATCGGCAACAATCGGTTTGTCTGTGACAGGCAAATCGTTGATTTCAATACCATCAATCGTTTCATTCGGGCAGAAGTGCACATAGGCAGCATTGTTCGCAATGCGCCATTCGCTCGCAGGTAATACGGCAATTTTGCCTTCTTTTTCAATTTTGGCGTCAAAAACATCGACGGTGCAGTATTTCTTCGCTTCTTTCACTGCGCTCATCGCCCAGTAACCGGCATCAATGTAGGTTGCCGTCTCTGCATCCCCGAGCAAGTTAAGTGGTACAGCCGCAAACTGTGCACGCGCTCCGCCTTGACAAAACAGTACTTTGTAATTATCTGGGATATTCAGAAGATCGCGCAGATCGCGCTCAGCTTGCTCGGCTACTTGAATGAATGGCTGACTACGGTGGCTAATTTCCATCACCGAAGTGCCAAGATGATTCCAGTTTACAAACTCCGCTTGTGCTTGCAGCATCACAGCCTTAGGCAAGGCGGCGGGACCCGCACTAAAGTTATAAACCGTATCGGTGTTGTGCTCCATGTGTTCATTGCTCCTGCTAACGAAAAGTGTTGTGATTAATACCACTTTTTACGCCAGATAAAAAGCGAGAAAAGAGGCCTTAACGCCTCTTTCCCCAAGCAACGAACGACCGCGCGAATTTTTAGCCTTGCGACATCATCAGCGGCATTAACAACATGACGAGTGGCATGGTTTTTCCGTTCGGGAATACCACATTACCCTCTTTGATTTCCGCTTGTAGGGTGTAGCCTTTATCATCTTGAGTCATCATTTCCATCATCATGAGCTGGTCAATCCCTTGTGCAATAAATGGGAAAGCCGTCACCAACTGGTTGGAAATATACGTTTTAGTCTGCCCGGTCAGCGCTGGGATGACCGCCATCGGATCTTGCAGTAGATTTTCCGTCCCTTCAGGCACATTCAGTCGCCAGTTCGATGCAAAATCACCACCAGAAATATTGGCCGAGAAGTTATCCACTGAAACGAAGAACCCTTTACTGAACAGTGCTTCCACTTGTGGCAAGATCTGCTCAACATCCTGCTCGGTCATCTCTGGCGCACCTTGATAAAGTTTAGACAGCGCTTTGGTGGCCGTGGTATCCAAATCCCCCAACGTGAAATCTAAAGCGAACTCTTTAAACTCGCCGCCGCTGTATTTGGCATCGGCAATCTTCATTTTGTGAGCCGTGGTAAAACGAGTCTGTGTGGTATCCAACCCTGAAGTGAAATGGTAAGTAAAACCACCCATATCAAACTCCGTTTGTCCCTCTTGGTTGACACTCAGTTTATCCAGCTTGAAATTCTGTGCGCCTAGCCACAAACCATCACTCTCTTTACCTTGACCGTCACCGGTGATCTGGCTGAGTACCATCTGCGCTTGGTTTTCAAAATCCAAAATGATCTTTGGTACATTCAGTTGGAACGTCATTTCACCCAATGTCGTTAAAGAACCGCTCATTTGTGCCGGTTCAATGGTCACTGCGACAGGCTCTTCACCTTGGAATACGTAGTTCCACTGTTCCAGCTTCACCGTGTAATCGGTGTTACCGTTTAACTTGGTATTCGAAAGAATCTGCAGTGGAAACTCAGGGAATTGCGGCAGTGTTGATACCGCTGACACCCCCATCAGGCCATGAGTCAGTGTACTGTCGACTAAAATTTCGGTCGGAATACCTTCTGCTTCTAACTGCGCCACAATCGTCGGGTCTGTGATTTTGTAACGCGTCTGCATTTGTGATGACAGATAACCGCGCTGATAGTTAACCAGTTCAGCCTTGGTTGATGAGCTTTCAAAATTGTTGAGGCCATCTTTGATCGCAGATTCACCGATTTGGCCCACCGCGAGTGGCCAACACAAACCTAGCGCAACAGCCCCACCCACTGCACCGATCATTTTTATTGATTTCATAGTCGAATATTTCCTTGGGATTGAGTTTCCTTAGTTTAGGTGACGAAACTCGTACAAGATACAAATAATTGTCAACATTTGTGCAAACAACGGGAAAAGTATGAATCAAATCAGAGTATTGAATTGCAACAGCCTTGATTGGAAATTCTCCAACTCTGCTCCCACTTCATCAGCGCCATCCCTGCTAAAGTAACGGCGTGAACCCTTGCCAGAGAAAAGGTTGTGAATCGCTACGCCCTGCTCATTTTAGATAACAATCCGTTCAGTATTGAACAATGGCGTCAAGAACTGTCTGGTTTTGCCAGTAAATTCGACCTATGCAGCGCTGAATCTATTGATGAAGCTCAGCAGTGGCTTGAATTTATTGAACAACGTGAACAGATCGCCGCGTTAGTTATCGCCAGTCATCACGAAGCGCTCAATGGTGCGGATTTTTTGATTCGATTAGATAAAGTGGCGCACACCAAACACGCTCGCAAAGTTCTGGTGAGTGGTGGACAAGATATCCAAGCCATTCTGAGCGCGGTCAACGAAGGTCGCTTAGACTACTGCCTGACTAAACCACTGCAAGATAACGTGCTACGCAAAACGGCTTTACAAGAACTGACCTCCTTTGTACTTGAACACGATAAAGACAATATCTTGAGCTACAGCACGGTGTTGGATCAGCAGCGTCTGTTACGCGCGCACATCGATAATAAGATGCGCAGCTACCGTGAAGGATTCATCACGGATTATCACCGCTTATCCGATAGTGAATTAGCCGAAAAAGTGATTGGGGCGCTGTACCAGTTTTTTGATGAGAAAGACGAGACTCAAGCGTGCCGAACCTATTCCGCGCAGCATTTACTGACCGAAGAGGGCGAGCCTAACCGTTTCTTATGGTTTATCACCGAAGGCGAAGTGGCTTTATATAAGCAAGACGATCTTGGCCAACAGCGTGAAGTGGTACGCCATAAAAAAGGCAATATTATCGGCGGTATGTCATTTGTGACTGGCGAACCCTCTTTTTCGACTGCGATCACCCTAACCCAGACTGAAGTGATAAAACTTGATCGTGACGTGTTCGCCAAAGTCATGCACAACGACACCAGTCTACTGCCTCTGTTTACCAACTTACTTCTGCGCCATTTTAATCGTCGATTGCAACGCAGTATTACCACGAAACTTGAACTGCAAAAAACGTTGGAGTCTTTAGAGTCTGCCCATCAACAATTGATGGAGCGTGAAAAAATGGCGATGTTAGGACAACTGGTGGCAGGCGTTGCCCACGAGTTGAATAATCCGGTCGCTGCCATTTTGCGCGGTACTGAAACCTTATCCAGCCATATTGGACATTTGATTGAGGGTGAAGAGCGAGCGCCAACCGAGCAATTAGGTGCGCAACTATTGCAAAAAGCCATGCAGGCTAAGCCGATCTCCACTTCCGAAGAGCGTCACAAAGCCAAACAGTTAGAAGAGCTTATCCATCACCGTTTAATCGCCAAAAAAATGGTCAAATTGGGCTTGGATGACGATGAGGCCATGATCCAACTCGCCAAAAGTCGACCGGAAATAGCGCAAAAACAACTTGAACAGCTGGAAAGCTATCACCTCACCGGCAGTACTCTGCGTTCAATCCAAGTCTGTGCCCAGCGGATTGCTGACATGGTGAAAAGCCTTAAAGGCTATGCACGTCCTGACGATGAAACTTATCGACTCTCCGATATTCATGAAGGGATAGAAGATACCTTGGTCATTTTTGAAAATCGCCTAAAACGGCATAGTGTCGAAAAAGAGTACGCACAATTACCATTAATCTATTGTTTGCCAATTGCGCTACAGCAAGTGTGGACCAATCTCATCTCAAATGCGATTGACGCTTTTCCTGAACATGGCGTATTGCGTATTGAAACCGAGCAGCAACGTCGTCAAGATATCGACTACGCCGTGATTCGCTTCACCGACAATGGTTGTGGCATTCCACAAGCGTTACAGCAGAAGATTTTTGCCCTCAACTACACCACCAAACGAGAAGGTAACTTTGGTCTTGGGATTGGCCTATCTGTCTGTCAACAGATCATTATGCAACATCAAGGTTGGATTGATGTCGACTCCCAACCTAACCACTACACCACCATGACGGTGTGGCTGCCTTTAATGGTATCCGCCCCCACCTTGGCAAGGAGCAAGCCATGAACAAATTTTTGATTTTATGTGTGGATGACGAACGAGAAGTGCTCGACAGTGTGGTGCAAGATCTCGACTGTTTTGAAGAGCATTTCATTATTGAAGCGGCCGAATCGGTTGCGGAAGCAAAATCCGTGATTGAGGATTATCGCCAAGAGGCGATTCCCCTCGCCCTGATCCTGTGTGATCACATCATGCCGGAGCAGACTGGCATTCAATTTCTTATTGAGCTCAACCAAGAAGCCGATACCACCCGCACACGCAAGATGTTACTCACAGGCCAAGCAGGGCTGGAAGATACCGTACAAGCCGTTAACCATGCCAGTTTACACTTTTACATCGCTAAGCCTTGGCATGGAGAACAACTGCGCCAAGCCGTAAAAGAGCAATTGACTCATTACGTGATTGAGAACGAAGAGGACCTAATGCCTTGGATTCAAATTCTCGATGCAGAAAAAATTCTAAATGCGATCGCCGCTAAAAGAATGAGCTTTGGCGAATAGGGAATTTGGCACTCTAATTGCTTAAATTTCATATGAACGACAAAACTCTGACATTTTTTGATAGTAGCTTGATACATCAATGCTTTATGATGTCAAACCATGAACCCGGAGTCGATTTTAAGGCTTCAGTCACTGCAACTTTCAGGTAGTGGCCTTGGAATTAATCAGAAGATAAAGGTTTATCTTAATTATGCGTAAAACAATCGTTGCAACTGCACTACTTCTCGTCGCTGGCTCGGCACTGGCTGAAGGTGAGCGTGATAGCCGTACCGTAATGAGCAACTTTAGCTATGACTATGTAGAAGCGCGCATCGGCGCCAGCCCTATGACTTTTGGTGCTGCGATGAGCCGCTCTGTTCACCCTAATGCTCATGTGATCGGTCGAATCGACTCAGAATTTGAAAGTGACTACGATGTCGCGGCCGGATTTGGATTCCACGCGCCAGTCAATAACTGGGCAGATCTTACCGGTGAAATGCTGTTTCGTTTAGTCGATGATCGCAAACGCTCTAGCGCCGATACCGGCATGGAACTAAACATTGGTATTCGTCAGTGGTTAGGGCCTCAGCTTGAGGTGGGCGGTAAAGCAGGTTACGTCTCTATCGACAACAATGATGATTGGCTAGGCTCAGTATACGCACGCTTCCACGCAACCGAGCTGTTCTCTCTCGGTGCAGAAGCTCGCATAAACGACTTTTACGACGATCAGTTGATGTTCACAGCTCGCTTTAACTTCTGATCCGTTAGCGTTCGTCGCGATACAGTAAAAAAGCCATAAACCAGATTTCTGGCTTATGGCTTTTTTATGATTGAGAACGTGGGTAACGCTTTAACTTAACGCTGCTGACAACTTTCTAACAGTTGGCGCTTACGCGGCTCTTGCAGCAATTTCCAGTGAATGCCTTCAATCGCACCCGCAAACTTCCACAGTAGTTTTACATCGACATCACTTCCATAAGCTTGACGCACCTTATTAAACACTTCTGGCGCACCGAGACTAATAAAAGTTTCCACATCGTCAATGCCCGCTTTTTTTACCATACGCTCCAAAGTCAGTTGCATATTAGGTAAATCCCGTAGACGACGACTGGCTGCTGAGCGTTGAAATTCCCGCTGATTCACAGAAAACTGAATCGAGCGTTCAATGATCGAGTCTAGCTCAGGGTGATGTTGCTCATACAGTTCAGTGATGTCGTAATAGTTTACGGTTGCCGTTGTCTGTTTTTTAACATGGCGATATTTCTCGCACCCTAAGGCCAAGAGCTCAGGGTCGAGCTCTTCTCCACCACGCACAAAAATGCGGTCTTCACTGACCAACACATACATAGCGTCGTGTTGAAACAAGCCAATACCACCAAACATCGAGCGTTTTTGGTAGGCGCCAAACTTAGTTACGTAGTCGAAAAACTGTTGCTCATTCATATCCATTGATCCTTTAATCACGTTCCCCGATTAAGGAAGATCACCAGATAGCAGCAATAAAGCGAAAATAATGAAATTGTTTAGCAAGTCTATTCAATCGTTCGTATGAGCTTGCTTGTTTTATGAAGCTAATGATAGTTTACGAAGAGAAATAAGTCTGGACTTATCTCACATCGATGCAATACTTTTGCGCCATATTATGAGACAAGTATCACAGCGTCAATTTTTTGTTGCTCCTCTATACTTAAACCTCATCTATTAAATCGCTCAATAGTTCAACGAAAAAACCAGCGTAATCGGTAAAATGCATGGAACCGTTTGCTTATTTAGTTTAGCGATAGTTAAAATGCTACCAACTTTGCTTGATCGTGTATTTTATGAGTCACCTATCTTTTTACTGGTTACCCGAAACCAAACATAAACTCATCCAAGGATTGGAAAGTGAATTTGCGCAATTGGTCGAGCTTTCTATCAGTACCGGGAAAATTTCACTTCCCCCAATTCCAGATGTCGTTTTAAAAATTCAGCGCCTGTGCTTAGCGGAATCGACATCCATATCCGATGTCGCGGACTGCTTAATTGAAGATCCTGGGCTCTCCGCGATTGTGATTCGCGTGGCGAACTCAGTTGTGTTTAATCGTCGAAACATTACGTGCACCGATATTGTCACGGCCGTTTCACGTCTTGGCATTTTGCGCGTTCGTGATATTGTGACGGCGCAAGCTATTGAACAGTTGAAGTACTCCGTCAACCTCAGTAAAGAGTGCAATCGCATCTTACTTAAAAGTGCGACCATTTCTCGCGAAATGGGGGCCACCATGTTACTGGTGACCCAGACATTTAAGTGTGTGGATGCGAAGAAATACCAGTACCTTGAGCTGGAAAAGGCACTGCTAGTCGGTTTGTTGGCGGATATCGGTATCTTCTGTCTGGTCAATGAATACCATTTATATCTACAAAATGGTAATTATCTGGATCCCACTATTGCACTGAAGATTTTCCAATCTCAGTGCTCACCAATCAGTCAATTGGTGTTACGTCACTGGGGATTTGACCATGACTTTTTGGAAGTCGCTTGCAACACTGAGCTGGTAACCGAGCGACAAGAAGTCACTTACCTCGATATTGCTCGTATTGCTCATCACTTACTGATGTTCAGAAAGAAAGATGATGCGATTGATGATCATAATGTCGAGATCAACTCTGAAGGCGCTGAAGTGCTCTACCAGCTCAGCAACTTAAGTGAAATGGAATTTAACAACAAGCTAAGTGATGTGATCAGTGCCAGTGGCATCTGATGTACCACTGTGAGGATGTTATGCTGTCAGGGATGATCTTTGTTTTTGCACCACTCGTGGTGGGTTACCTATTCATTATTCGTAACCCATCTCATCTCCATCGTTTGAGTCGAGCGACTTCGCATCTCGTTTACGTCATCTTATTTTTGATGGGTCTGAGTCTCGCGGGCTTAGATAACTTACAAAGTAACTTACAAACCATTGTCAAATACACGGCTGTTTTTTTCGTGGTGCTAGGGACATGCAACCTCTTAGTCTTACCTTTAGTTGATCGCTATCTGCCACTTAGTACCGATATCACTCATAAAAAAGTCCCGCTCTCAAGCATGATGTTGGAGTCTGCGAAGCTTATTTTGGTGGTCGGTGCAGGCCTGGTGGCGGGTGTGTTACTGAATCAAGACTTACATTGGGTCGAATCCGCAAGCGGCTGGATCCTCTTCCTTTTGCTGTTTTTTATTGGTATTCAACTGCGCAACAGTGGTTTATCGCTCAAACAGATCTTGCTAAATAAGCACGGAATGGTTATCGCGGCAGTGATCATCCTAACCAGTTGGCTAGGTGGCGTGATTGCTGCGTGGCTACTTGACATGCCAATTTACCAAGCACTGGCGATGGCCTCTGGCTTTGGCTGGTACTCATTAGCCGGTATCTTAGTCGGCGATGCTTTTGGGCCGGTACTCGGCGGAGCCTCTTTTATGATTGAGCTACTGCGCGAGCTAGTCGCGCTGGTGTTAATTCCCATGCTGATCCGGCGCAAACCCTGTACCGCGATTGGTTATGCCGGAGCGACAGCCATGGATTTTACCCTGCCCGTCATTCAAACCACTGGCGGTGTAAAATGTGTTCCGGTGGCGATTGTTAGCGGCTTTATTCTGAGTCTATTGGTGCCGGTTTTGATCCTGTTCTTTGTTTCTCTTGCAAGCTAGATCGCAGGATTTCCCTCTGAGCTCGTTTACAATGTTTCGCCTTGAGATTTACAATTTAGTAAACAATATTTTAACCTAGCGCCCCTAAATGATTGGGTAGAACAAGTCTCTTCGAGTTAGGGGTTAAGGTTTATCTCAATGAAGTCCCATCAAGAACGACTAAAAATAACAATTCAAAAGGAAAGATTATGAAACGCCTGAGCACTGTTTTACTGATGTCGGTCGTCTCCGCTTCAGCCTATGCGGATAACACCTGCTTCAGCCAAAAATACGATGCCTACATCGATGCTTCATTGAACTGGTATGCCGATCTCACCAAACTGACCAGTGAACGTAACCCAGATTTAGCCGAAGTGAGTCAATGGTTTTTAGAGGGCAGACAGCACCACTTTGCCTTGAATCGCGCGGCTGTTCATTACTACTTACAACATGACCCAAGTAAAGTCGCAACCACCCAACATGTTGAATCATGGTTAAAACTAGAACAGCCAGAAATCAAACAATTGGCGACACGCAGCGATGAGCTTGGCAAGTTAGCCAGCGTAACCTTTGCCGACCGACAAGCCACACCTCACCCGAAAAATTATGAACTGCGCTCCGCGTTGGCAGACCTGCTCAGTCACCCTAAGCAGATCGAATCGGCGCTGAATCGCTATAATCAGGCGATTGAAAAAGTCGAAGCGATGAAGTGTCAATAATCACACACCAATGCAATCAAGGCTTTCCGAATTAAGACGGGACATTGTTCCCGTTTTGAATTAGATTGTCCCGCTTGAAGCCCATCAATCAAAATAATAACGACGCTGTATGGTATCAGAACACAAATCCGCGCAAGTCAACTTCGATTCTCTGCTCAAGATCTTCACCGTCCCGGAAGGTCCAGACTCAACATTAACCAAAATCGATGAAGAGCTTTCTCGCAATTTAAACCACTTCTTGCGCAAACACATTGTGGCAGAAGAAAAGCCGCTCAAAGAGATTGAGAAAGATTTTTCCAACGCGCACATTCCCGAACAGCCTCAATTCGTTTCCGATCATACCCAACATTTACTGGATACTCTGGTGTCACACTCAGTGCACACCGCATCGCCCAGTTTTATTGGCCACATGACATCGGCACTGCCCTACTTCCTGATGCCGCTGTCAAAAATTATGATCGCTCTCAACCAGAATCTGGTCAAAATTGAAACCTCGAAGGCATTCACGCCGCTAGAGCGTCAAGTGCTAGGCATGATCCATCGCTTGATTTATGGCGAGACGGATCACTTCTATCAACAGTGGATGCACAGTGCTGAGCACTCACTCGGCGCTTTCTGCTCAGGCGGAACCATAGCCAACATTACGGCACTTTGGGTTGCTCGCAATAATGCGCTTAAAGCAGAAGGCGATTTCCCCGGCGTTGAAAAAGCGGGGCTCTTCAAAGCCATGCGCCACTACGGTCATGAAGGTTTAGCCATTTTGGTTTCCGAACGAGGCCACTACTCGTTGAAAAAAGCGGCCGATGTGCTGGGTATAGGCCAAGAAGGCTTGGTCGCGGTCAAAACCGATGCGCATAACCGTATCTGCCCACACGATCTAGAGCAGAAAATCACCGAGTTAAAAGCCAATAAGATCAAAGTGTTTGCCGTTGTCGGAGTCGCCGGCACCACAGAAACCGGCAATATTGACCCACTGCGCACCATTGCTCAGATTTGTCAGCGTGAACAGATCCACTTCCATATCGATGCGGCTTGGGGCGGCGCGACGTTAATGTCAAACCGTTATCGAGGACTGCTTGATGGTGTCGAGTTGGCCGATTCAGTGACTATTGATGCTCATAAGCAGCTCTACATCCCTATGGGTGCGGGTATGGTCTTGTTTAAAGACCCGAATGCGATGCGCTCAATTGAGCATCATGCCCAGTACATTTTGCGTCAAGGCTCTAAAGATTTGGGTAGTCATACCCTAGAAGGATCACGCTCAGGCATGGCGATGTTGGTTTATGCCAGCATGCACATCATTAGCCGCCCAGGCTATCAGCTACTTATCGATCAAAGTATTGAAAAAGCGCGTTATTTTGCCGACCTGATTGATGCGCAAACTGACTTTGAGTTGGTTTCGCAACCGGAACTCTGCTTGTTGACTTATCGATATTTACCCGCGCATGTCCGCATGGCGCTAGGAAAATCGCAAGGGGTACAGCGTGCTCAGTTGAATGAGCTACTGAACGAACTCACTAAGTTTATTCAGAAGAAACAAAGGGAAACGGGAAAATCCTTTGTGTCACGTACCCAGCTCAATCCACACCAATGGGATAAATTGGCAACCATAGTCTTCCGAGTGGTATTGGCCAACCCGCTGACAACCAAAGAAATTTTGCATAACGTGCTGGATGAACAACGAGAAATCGCGCAACAAGCGCCAAAGTTGATGCGTCAAATCGAACATCTGACCCAATGCATTCTGAACCAATAATCCTTCGCTAAGAGTTACAGCAAACAGAAATAAAATTTCAGTTTGCTGTAACTCTTGCGTCAATCATGGGCTAGAAGCACCAGATATGGGCAACACCACACCTCAAAAGTGTAGTTTTTATAAAATTTAATTGAGGCTTGTCATATTCTCACGGTCTTTCTGAGAGTTTCGTTTCTGGATCCATCACGCTTAGGTTTATACTCGGTTTATTGGCGTTGGTGGGTTTAGCATTTGGAAGCCATTGATTTCTCCCCTATTGTTTCCAAAGCCCAGACCAACGAGTTGTTCTCTAGCCTGCGTGAACACTATGAATACATTAGAAAAAATTCAAAAAAACCTGGAAAACTTTAGCAAGTCTGAGCGTAAGGTTGCCGAAGTGATTATGGCATCACCACAAACCGCTATTCATTCCAGCATTGCTACGCTGGCGAAAATGGCGGACGTGAGTGAACCTACGGTGAACCGTTTCTGTCGCCGCCTTGATACCAAAGGTTTTCCGGACTTTAAACTGCATTTAGCTCAAAGCCTTGCAAACGGCACGCCTTACGTTAACCGTAACGTAGAAGAGGATGATGGCCCAGATGCATACACCCACAAGATTTTCGAATCGACTATGGCGTGTCTGGATGTAGCGAAAAACAGTTTGGATCCCGTGCAAATCAACCGTGCTGTTGACCTGCTCACTCAAGCAAAACGTATTTCGTTTTTTGGCTTAGGCGCGTCCTCTGCGGTCGCACGCGATGCACAGAATAAATTTATCCGCTTCAATATTCCGATCAGCTGCTTTGAAGATATTGTGATGCAGCGAATGAGCTGTATCAACTGCACTGATAATGATGTGATTGTGCTGATTTCTCATACTGGCCGCACCAAAAGTCAGGTTGAAATCGCCAATCTTGCTCGTGAAAACGGAGCAACGGTGATCGCGATTACCGCTAAAGATTCACCACTGGACAAAGCCAGTTCATTATCGATCTGCTTAGATGTGCCTGAAGACACAGACGTGTATATGCCAATGGCAAGTCGCGTAGTGCAAATGACCGTGATCGATGTATTGGCAACTGGCTTTACTTTGCGCCGAGGTTCAGGCTTTAGAGAAAATCTTAAGCGCGTGAAAGAAGTGCTGAAAGATTCTCGCTACGACAAACTACCGCCTTACTAGGCCACACACAAAGACAGAATAACGGAGCCCAGTGGCTCCGTTTTCATTTTGAGTCAGAATAATGATGGTTTCCAATAAGGAGGAATAGGCTCAATGTTGCCCGCTCAAGCGGCTTCCTTCCTCTTTTAGCAAATGGCGAATCTCCACCTCACCTTGTGATGCTCGAGGCTCTATCGCCGCAAGTGGTTGACAAGAGCAGACTTGATGCAGAATGTGAGTCAAGCGATCCATGGTCAAAGGGATCGGGTTACCTTTAATCGCTGTTGATTTCAGTGCATCTGCGGCCACGCGTTCAAAAGAGGTCGCGCAGACACCAAAATCGGTCAAATTAGGAATCGATAATTTTTCTAGCATCATATTGACCCATAAGATGCCATCTTCCACACAGGCATTTTTGCGACCAGTCAGAATGCGCGAAACGATCTTGTAGCGCTGTAGAATATCACTGCGCCCAGCCTCTTTAGCCACATCAATATTTTCTCGCATCACAATCGGCGCAAGTCGCGCGGTAATCACACTGTGTGGCGCATCCAATTTGCCGCCCAGTGCAGAAGCCAGTCCATGGGCGGCCCCTAATTTGGCATTGGTTGTCGCCATTCCACCCAGCATGGCAGCGAAGGAGAGATCACTGCGTGCTTTTTTATCATCGCGCAAGCAGCCCGCGATCATCGCTCGGCTTAAACGCCGTAACCCTTCCTCACAAATCATATCGGTTAGAGGATTGGGCTCTCCACACACGTAAGCTTCCATAAGATGAGTAAACGCATCCATGGCTCCTCGACCGGACGTCACAGGATCCGTACCGTAAGTCAAAGTGGGGTCAATGATCGCAACGTCCGCTAACATGTCAGGACTGCGCAAGCTAATTTTGACTCTGTCCTGCGCCGATTTCAGCACCGCATTACGCGTCACTTCAGAACCCGAGCTAGCAGTAGTCGGAATCGCGATAAATGGCAGTGGTTTGGCTTTGAGTGGCACACTGCGCCCAACCACCTCAACATAGTCATACACGTTGCCTTGATTGGGGATAATCGCCGCGACCGCTTTCCCCATATCCAACACACTACCGCCGCCTATCGCAATCACCATGTCAGGTTTAAAGCGACGACCGAGCATCGCGGCTTCTTCAACCATAGTGATATTGGGCTCGCCAGAAACTGCAACATGTTGGTAGCGCATGTTCTGCTGTTGTAGATAGGCCGTTAGAGGAGCATAGCGCTCAGCGTTTTTCCCCGAGACCAGTAGCACGCTGTATCCGTACTGGCTGATTATCGAAAGGGAGCTCTCTAGCGACCCCTCACCAAAGATGATCCGTGTCGCGGTCATAAACTGGAACATGCTCCCTCCAAGGCCTTTCACACATCCGATAGTGCTAAGCTTGCGCCCAAATGGGAGAAATTTGTTTGACCCAGTGCAACTTGCCGAAATTAACCACAAAAAATCTGCTAGTTCTTGCACAACCTCACATAGAAATTGAGGATTTTCAATCTCTTCCATGATAACTGCGAGCCAAGAAGAGTGGTGAGAAAAAGCGAAGCAGAGAGTAAAACCATTGTTTTTATCTATTAAATCAAGAGGAAAAATCACGCTTTATTTCCCCCTTTGAATCGGGCATAGTACCCGCAAACAAAATGAAGGAGAAAGATATGTTTGTGGTCATTTTTGGTCGTCCTGGCTGTCCTTACTGTGTTCGTGCCAAAGAGCATGCTGAAACATTGAAAGCAAAGCGTGATGATTTTAACTACCGCTATGTTGATATCCACGCCGAAGGCATCACTAAAGCCGATCTAGAAAAAACCATCGGCAAGCCAGTCGAAACCGTTCCACAGATTTTCATCGATGAACAACACATCGGCGGCTGCACAGACTTCGAAGCGTACGCAAAAGAGAATCTAGGTCTATTTGACTAATAAAATGATAAATCGAAAAAGCCTGTGAATATCGCAGGCTTTTTTGTTCGTACGAGATTCTGCAGACTTAGGATTTTTTAGCTATTTCGCTCCAAATAATGCGCATCCGCGCAAAAATTCACTTATCTTTTTGCAATATTCGGATACAATTCCCAAAATTTTATTATTTCCCCTCTTGTCACGCGTGAATTGAGTTAAATCGTGAACATCGACGTCGTTTTGTTGCTAGAGCAAAATCCAATTTTGCTGATATTTGTTGTCCTCGCCATCGGTCTCTCTTTCGGGAAAATTCGCTTTGGCAGCTTCCAATTGGGTAATTCGATTGGAGTGCTCATCACCTCTCTAATCATGGGGCATCTTGGTTTTTCCTTTACACCGGAAGCGTTAACCATCGGCTTTATGCTCTTTATTTATTGCGTCGGCATTGAAGCGGGTCCTAACTTCTTTGGTATTTTCTTCCGCGATGGTAAACACTACTTAATTCTAAGCTTAGTCGTATTGATCACTGCGACTTGGATTGCCTACTTTGGTGGTTACTATCTTAATCTGGATTATGGCTTAGCCGCCGGGATGATGGCGGGCGCATTGACCTCAACGCCTGTGCTGGTAGGTGCTCAGGATGCGCTCAATTCTGGACTTGCCTCGGTACCAAGACATATGGATTTGTCACTGATTCTAGATAATGTCTCGGTCGGTTATGCGATGGCCTACTTGATCGGCCTTATCAGCATGATCATGTTTGCTAAATTACTCCCTAAGTTGCAAAAGCAAAACCTGTCCGATTCTGCTCAACAAATCGCGCAAGAACGAGGGTTAGGCAGTCAGCGTAAAGTCTATCTGCCGATCATCCGCGCCTATCGAGTCGGACCTGAACTGATTAACTGGATCGACGGCCGTAATCTGCGTGAGCTGGGTATCTACCGTCAAACAGGCTGTTATATTGAGCGTATCCGCCGACATGGCATTTTGGCTCATCCTGATGGTGATGCCATCTTGCAAGAAGGGGATGAAATTGCTCTCGTAGGTTTCCCAGATAGCCACGCTCGTCTTGACCCGAGCTTTCGCAATGGCAAAGAAGTGTTTGACCGTAACTTACTCGACCTACGAATTTCAGAAGAAGAGATCGTGGTAAAAAGTGACAGCATTGCGGGAAAACGTCTCTCCGATCTTAATCTTTCGGAATACGGCTGCTTCCTTAACCGAGTCGTTCGTGCGCAAATCGAAATGCCGATGGATCTGGATATCGTGCTCGCCAAAGGCGATGTCCTGCAAGTCAGCGGCGAGAAAAGCAAAGTAAAGGGGCTGGCAGATAAAATCGGTTTTATCTCTGTACACAGCCAAATGGCTGATCTGCTTGCCTTCTGTAGCTTTTTTATTCTTGGCATTCTGTTTGGTTTGGTCACCATGACCTTTGGCCAAGTCTCGTTTAGCTTAGGTAATGCGGTAGGGTTACTGCTCTCTGGTATCACTTTGGGCTTTTTGCGAGCCAACCACCCGACTTTCGGTTATGTTCCGCAAGGCGCACTCAATATGGTCAAAGACCTTGGTCTAGCCATCTTCATGGTCGGGATTGGGCTCAATGCAGGTAGCAAAATGTTCCAACATCTCTCCGAAGTAGGTGTGCAAGTGATCGGCTTAGCCTTTTTAGTGAGCGTTGTACCTGTCGTGTTCGCTTACTTGGTTGGTGCCTACATTCTAAAGATGAACCGCGCTCTATTATTTGGTGCGATTATTGGCGCGCGCACCTGTGCTCCGGCGATGGATGTGGTTAATGAATACGCTAAGTCTACCATTCCAGCACTGGGTTATGCGGGCACCTACGCGATTGCCAATATCTTAATGACCTTAACGGGCACCATCTTTATCTTGCTCAGTTAAATTGGAGTTATCCAATACTGTGGATCAAAAAAGGCACCTTGCGGTGCCTTTTGCGTATTGTGAGACGTCTAGTGAACCACCTCTTCGCGAGTACCGAAATACTCGAAAGCCAGTCTGTCATCACTCAGCGTCACTTTCACGGTGCCACCATCGACTAACGAGCCAAACAACAGCTCGTTGGCGAGTGGTTTCTTCAGTTGTTCTTGGATCACACGTCCCATCGGACGAGCGCCCATCTCACGGTCATAACCTTTCACTGCTAACCAGTGGCGGGCATCTTCCGAGACTTCCAGAGAAACGCCACGCGCATCCAACTGAGCTTGCAGTTCCACGATAAATTTATCGACCACTTGATGAATCACACGCTCATCTAAGCTATTGAACCAGATAATGTGATCAAGACGGTTACGGAATTCGGGAGTGAACACCTTTTTAATTTCCGACATCGCATCATGACTATTATCTTGCTGGATCAAACCAATCGATTTTTTCACCGTTTCGGCCACACCCGCATTGGTGGTCATCACAAGAATCACATTGCGGAAATCGGCTTTACGGCCGTTGTTATCCGTCAGCGTACCGTTATCCATCACCTGCAATAGCAAGTTAAAAATATCGGGGTGCGCTTTTTCAATTTCGTCCAACAAAACAACCGAGTGCGGGTGCTTAATCACGGCGTCCGTCAGTAACCCACCTTGGTCATAACCCACATAACCCGGAGGTGCACCAATCAAACGGCTTACCGAATGGCGCTCACCGTATTCCGACATATCAAAACGTAGTAGTTCGATACCGAGCAGCTTAGAAAGCTGCAGAGTCACTTCTGTTTTACCAACCCCAGTTGGGCCTGCAAACAGGAAAGAACCGACTGGTTTATGTTCTGCGCCTAATCCAGCACGGGTCAGCTTGATCGCCTCTGTCAGCACATCAATCGCCGCATCTTGACCAAACACCAACATTTTCATCTTCTGATCCAGATTCTTCAGAATGTCTTTATCAGAAGAGGAGACGGATTTTTCTGGGATCCGCGCCATTTTGGCGACCATGGATTCAATTTCCGCCACACCGACCGTTTTCTTACGACGGCTTGCTGGCATCAAACGTGCCCGCGCACCCGCTTCATCAATTACATCAATCGCTTTGTCAGGCAGATGACGCTCATTAATGTATTTGGCTGAAAGTTCAACCGCAGCACGCAGCGCTTTATTGGTATAGCGCACATCATGGTGAGCTTCGTATTTGGTCTTCAATCCCATCAAAATCTTGGTGGTATCGTCCAATGAAGGCTCAACAATATCAATCTTTTGGAAGCGGCGAGATAGCGCACGCTCTTTCTCAAAAATATTGCTGTACTCTTGATAGGTGGTTGAGCCGATACAACGCAGTTTACCGCTACTGAGCAGAGGCTTAATTAGGTTCGCCGCATCGACTTGACCGCCAGAAGCGGCACCCGCACCGATGATGGTGTGAATTTCATCGATAAACAGGATGGCGTCTTTCTCTTTCTCAAGCTGTTTCAAAATCGATTTGAAACGTTTTTCGAAATCACCACGATATTTGGTGCCCGCTAACAGCGAACCAATATCCAGTGAATAAATCACACTACGCTGAATCACTTCCGGCACATTGCCTTCAACAATTCGCCATGCCAAGCCCTCCGCAATCGCAGTTTTGCCGACACCCGCTTCTCCCACCAGCAGTGGGTTGTTTTTACGACGGCGACACAGAACTTGAATCGTGCGTTCCAACTCTTTGTCACGGCCAATCAGTGGGTCGATCTGGCCTTGTTTTGCTAACTGATTAAGATTGGTCGCAAAACTTTCCAAACGCTCGTCAGCACTCACCTCTTCAGAAGTATCACTGCTGCCAAACGAATCGGAAGAAGAGTCTTCACTATGGTTAGACGCTTTGGTAATGCCGTGCGAAATAAAGTTAACAATGTCCAAGCGGCTGATGTCATTTTTCTTAAGCAGATAGGCCGCGTGCGACTCTTGCTCACTGAAAATCGCCACCAGCACGTTGGCTCCCGTCACTTCGCTTCGACCGGAAGATTGCACGTGGAACACCGCGCGTTGCAGTACGCGTTGGAAACTCAACGTCGGTTGTGTCTCGCGAGTTTCGTCATTTTTGGGGATAAGGGGCGTGGTCTGGTCGATAAAAGTATCCAGCTCACGGCGTAATACATCAATGTCGGCTTGACAGGCTAACAGGGCTTCCCGCGCTGCATCGTTTTCCAACAATGCAAGTAGGAGGTGCTCGACGGTCATAAATTCATGTCTTTTGTCTCGTGCCCGAGCGAACGCGCCGTTTAGACTCGACTCTAATTCTTTGTTAAGCATAAGGCCTCCTTAAGGAACAACCACATTGCCCGGCAAGTTTAAGCTTGCTCCATCGTGCACAAAAGTGGGTGCTCATTTTCCCTTGAGTACATCGTTACTTGAGCGACTTTCGTCTCTGCAACTTCTGCAGTAAACGTGCCACATATTGCTTTTCCTTCGTAATGCACTTTGAGCATCACTTGCGTCGCTCTCTCTATATCCATAGAGAAAAAGCGCTCAAGAATCTCAATTACAAAGTCCATCGGTGTGTAATCATCGTTGTTTAACACCACGTGATACATAGATGGTGGCTTAACCGCCGTCTTTTCTTTCTCCAGCAAATCAAAGTCTGGAGAGATCCATTCAAAGTTTTTACTCATGACACTTCAATATTTGAGGGCTTCTTACAGAGAATTCAACTATAAAGTGCTGTAAAACTAGCCGTTTAAACTCACTGACGGCATCCGCACTTTAATGAATTTCGCCTCTTACTTAGAGACTAATGCAGCAATTGTAACGCTGCAAATAAAACATTGCGAATGGCGATCACGAATAGCGCGATTGCTTACTTTACAGACACCAATATGCAAGCTTGTTAATAATTTGCTTCGCGATTTGCAAATGACAAATTTATATAATTGCAATGGCAAAATTGAGTTTGCATATCAAACTGTGTGCTTTTATACGTTCGTCCTATTGACTGCGTTCAATCATCGTCTAAATTGGTCAATTAGTGACTAACGTTAAGCATAGGCTGAATCGCTATTCACTTCTGAGAAGTCAGGAAGTCCTGGGGACAGATTGACGTTTCTCTTAAAACATCAGTTATAAAATGCATGAGGGATGTATAGCATGGCTACAGGTACAGTGAAATGGTTTAATAATGCCAAAGGCTTCGGTTTTATTTGCCCGGAGGGTGAAGACGGAGATATTTTCGCTCATTACTCAACCATTCAGATGGACGGATACCGTACACTCAAAGCCGGTCAACAGGTTTCTTATCAGGTGGAGCAAGGTCCTAAGGGATACCACGCGAGCTGCGTTGTGCCAATCGAGGGACAATCAGCAAAATAGTGGATTTCTTGCCACACTGGCGTGTTTTGGCAATTTGCAAAGCACAAAAATAGAAACCCGCCCCATTGGGCGGGTTTTGTTTTGTTGTCTGAGCTAGATTAACGGTCAATGATCGCGTTGAAGGTCGAGCTAGGACGCATAAGCGGAGCCGCCTTCGCAAACTCAGGTGCGTAATAGCCACCCAAATCGCCAGGCTTGCCTTGTGCGCCATTCAACTCTGCGACAATTTGCGCTTCTTTCTCTTCAAGCGCTTTTGCAATCGGAGCAAATTCAGCCGCGAGATCTGCATCTGCCGTTTGTTCAGCCAGTGCTTGCGCCCAGTAAGTCGCCAAATAGAAATGGCTACCACGGTTGTCAATTTCACCGACACGGCGTGAAGGCGATTTGTTCATATCGAGGAACTTACCCGTCGCTTTATCAAGCGCATCCGCCAACACTTGTGCTTTGCGATTACCAGTGACCACACTCAAGTGCTCCAGAGATGCGGCTAGCGCTAAAAACTCACCCAGTGAATCCCAACGTAAATGGTTCTCCTTTTGTACTTGTTGTACGTGCTTCGGTGCAGAGCCGCCCGCGCCCGTTTCAAACAAGCCACCGCCGTTCATCAACGGAACGATAGAGAGCATTTTCGCTGAAGTACCCAGTTCAAGGATTGGGAATAAGTCGGTCAAGTAATCACGCAGCACGTTACCTGTTACAGAAATGGTGTCTTGTCCCGCCTTCATACGCACAAGTGAATATTGCGTGGCTTCAACCGGTGACAGGATCTTGATTTCCAAACCAGAGGTATCGTGATTAGGTAGGTACTGATTCACTTTCTTGATCAGCTCAGCGTCATGAGCGCGTGCAGGATCCAGCCAGAAAACGGCTGGCGTGTTGGAAGCGCGAGCACGAGTTACTGCCAATTTTACCCAGTCTTGGATTGGCGCATCTTTTACCTGACACATACGGAAGATGTCGCCCGCTTCCACGCTTTGTTCCAACAGCACTTTGCCCGCATCATCAATCACACGCACCACACCTTCAGCATCCAGAATAAAGGTCTTATCGTGTGAGCCGTATTCTTCTGCTTTTTGTGCCATCAGACCCACGTTGGGCACACTGCCCATAGTGGTTGGGTCAAACGCGCCGTGCTGTTTACAGAAATCGATCACGGTTTGGTAAACGCCTGCGTAGCAGCGATCGGGAATCGTCGCTTTGGTGTCTTTCTGCTTACCATCAGGGCCCCACATTTGGCCTGAAGTACGGATCATTGCTGGCATAGACGCATCAACAATCACATCGCTTGGTACATGCAGGTTGGTGATACCGCGATCTGAGTCCACCATCGCCAAAGCGGGTTGAGTCGCATATACCGCTTGAATCGCCGCTTCAATTTCTACACGTTGCGCTTCTGGCAGCGATTGAATTTTCGCGTAGACATCACCTAAGCCGTTATTAACGTCCACACCCAGTTGATCGAACAGTTGACCATACTTATCAAAAACCGCTTTGTAGTACACCTTCACCGCATGACCGAAGATCACTGGATCCGAGACTTTCATCATGGTCGCTTTCATGTGCAGTGAGAACAGCACATCTTGCGCTTTGGCGTCCGCGATTTGTTTTTCAAAGAAAGCAATCAGCGCTTTTTTGCTCATCACGCTGGTATCGATGATCTCTTTATCTTGCAGCGCAAAAGGCTTTTTCAGCACTTTCACTGCACCCTCTTTACCCACGAACTCAATTGCCACTTTAGTTGCGCCGCTCACCGTCATCGACTTCTCGCTACCGAAGAAATCTTTATCGCTCATGCTTGCAACATGTGATTTTGAATCCTTACTCCAAGCGCCCATGGAGTGCGGGTTTTTCTTGGCGTAGTTTTTCACCGAGGCTGGCGCACGGCGATCGGAGTTACCTTCACGTAACACCGGGTTTACCGCACTACCCTTGATCTTGTCATAAGTAGCTTTGATCGCTTCTTCTTCGTAGCTGCTTGGTTCTTCTGGGTAATTTGGCAGTGCGTAGCCTTTGTCTTGCAGCTCTTTAATCGCCGCTTTGAGTTGAGGAACAGAAGCAGAAATATTTGGCAGTTTAATGATGTTCGCTTCAGGCGTTTTTGCTAGCTCACCCAGTTCAGTCAACGCATCGCTGATACGTTGTTCTTCGGTCAAATGCTCAGGGAAATTAGCCAGAATACGACCAGCTAATGAAATATCGCGTGTTTCTACGTTAATGCCTGATGAAGCAGTAAATGATTGAATAATCGGCAGTAATGAATACGTTGCCAGCGCTGGGGCTTCATCAGTAATGGTATAAATAATTGTAGGTTTATTGGTAGGCATGAACTTTCCCTATCTGTTCTAACAGCACCATTGGATGCAATGACACTGTGTGACTGTCCGTTCTCAAGTCGGCGACATCCCCTCAACCTGAGTACGATCTTCTCACTCTTGCAAATCCTGTGTTCGAATGACGTTGAGCCGCCTTCGAGCTCGTCCTTGAGTGAAGGTATTTATAATTAAACAAATTGAAGACAATAGTCTATTATCTTGTTCGTTAAACCTTTTCCAGGGCGCGCAAATGATAGCCGATCTCGCCTCTGCGGAAAACTTTCAAACACAGTTTATTTACATTTTTGCAAGGTGCTTAACATGTCATCTCGCTTGTCCAGCGATGCCACCTCCTCTTCTTCCGATCAACGAAAGTCGCATTTTAAACAAAGAGCCGCGAGAAACGCTGGCCATCCACCAACGAGAGCAAATCGAAAGAGTGTTGCTAACAAGAAAAAAAATGCCACTCAAACGGCTTTTTCACCTAAGCGCCCCCTTTCTCCTGCTGAGCGAAAAGTGATCCTGTTTAATAAACCTTATGACACTTTAAGCCAATTTACCGATGGGGATGGAAGAAAAACCTTGGCCGACTACATCCCAATTAAGGATGTTTACGCCGCAGGACGTTTGGATCGCGATAGCGAAGGACTACTGATTTTAACCAATGATGGAATTTTGCAGGCCAGATTGACTCAGCCGCAATCCAAAGCGCCAAAAACTTACTGGGTGCAAGTTGAAGGTGCGCCACAAGAGAGCGACCTTGAGGCATTGCGCCACGGAGTGACCTTAAAAGATGGCCCGACTTTACCGGCGAAAGTCGACATCATGCCCGAACCCACGCTTTGGCCACGCAATCCGCCGGTGCGTTTTCGCGCAGCAATTCCGACCACATGGTTAGCCATTACTTTAATGGAAGGGCGTAATCGCCAAGTACGACGCATGACGGCGCACATCGGTTTCCCGACTCTACGCTTGATTCGTTACTCCATGGGCGATTGGAACTTGGGAGATTTGCAGCCCGGTGAGTGGCGGGAAGTGACGCTTTAACACTCTGATTAATCAAAAATATATAGCCAAACTACTTGGAGTTGCC
>NZ_WPDC01000022.1:0-47793 GCF_035615595.1 Vibrio sp. R-1
GTAGGCGGCAAGTGAGTAAATCCCCATGAGCATAGACAGACTAGGTGATTGGGGTGAACGAACGTAGCCAACACTCCTGCAGCTTCAAGTAGGAAGGGTATATCTCTTCCAAACATAAGCCACGTCACTGAACGTGGCTTATTTGATTAATCTAAGTTCTAAGCGCGAGCTAAGGCTTACTTTTCCAACTCAGTTTTTGCTGAGCGACCAGTGCGGCAGAAAGGATACACACGACGCCACCTAATCCTGCAAAACGCACCGCCGTTTGCGCCTTGGCTTCAACCTTAGGTTTGGCATGGTATGCCACCCCAAGCCCTGCTGCCGCCATCATCACCAAATCATTTGCACCATCGCCAACCGCTACCGTGTTATGAATTTCCACATCGTATTGCTGAGCAAGCGTCAGCAAAATATCCGCTTTGGTTTGCGCGGAGACTACCTCTCCCAGCACCTGTCCAGTCAGTTTGCCGCTCACAATTTCTAGAGTGTTGGACTGTGCATAGTCTAGCGACAACTGCTCTTTGAGATAATCAGAGAAGTAGGTAAAGCCGCCCGAGGCGATCGCCACTTTCCAACCAAAGGCATGCAGCGTCGCCACCAGCTCGGGTAATTCAGGCATTAACGGTAGGGTTTCGCGTACTTGGCTTAGGATCTGCTCCGGAGCATCTTTAAGTTTACTGACTCGCAAACGTAAGCTCTGCTCAAAATCCAGCTCACCTTGCATCGCGCGCTCAGTGACTTCAGCGACCTCTTCCCCGACTCCCGCAAGCTTAGCAATTTCATCAATGCATTCGATCTGGATCGCGGTCGAGTCCATATCCAGCACAATTAACCCCGGCTTGGTGAGATCGGGCACATCCTGAATCCGCGCGTAATCGAGCTCTAACGCTTTAAGAATGGTTTCATGCTCAGACGTCAGCTCACCGTCCATCAATGCGACTTCATAACGTCCCACTTTCCACATATCTAAAATGGCATTGAAGCGATTGGTAAAGAAATCCATATCTTCAAATTGAGCTGGGGTTAGATAGGATCCAAACACAATCCAACTGGCTCGTTTTTTCGCTAATTGGGTGACAAAACGCGTTTCAGGAAAACGATTGAGCAGCGTTGTGTGTTTTTTAATCGGTAAAGTTGTTAAAGCATCCATGTCCACTTTCCTTATTCGGTATAGCCAGACGTTACCCTATTGCAATTTAAAAACGCAAGTCTCAATATGAGCGCAGTTGGTTTTTTACAAGGTTATTTCAACATGGATGGTTCACTTTTTTCATTCCGAGTCGTTGTGCGCGTGGCAACGATGTTCGCTGTCGCAGTCATGTTTTTTATCACCATCCAAAACAGCGTTGTGATCAGTAAAGGCAATGAACGCATTCAAGCCAACCAGTTGGAAACCTTAACCAAAGTTCTGATTACTCAAGCGGCGATGTCTGCGGGAAGTATGATTGCCGATCAAGATCAGGAACGTCTGTTAGCACTCACTAACCAGCTTGCTACTGATCGTCTGGTATTCGATGCCTCGATTTATGATTCTGAAGGCGTATTGCTGGCTGCGAGTGACTCTGCGCTCAGTGTGCGTGAAGTGCTGGGTTTAGATACGCCACTGCATACTGCCAGCATTGGCCGCCAACAATTAGTTGAGCCCGTAGTTCACGACGGCAGTTTAATTGGTTTCGTACGGATTACTTTTGAAACCGGTAAAGTGACGGCGATTTCAGACCATCACTATCGTAAGAGCGACCACAATATGTATTGGATGCTGTTGATGAGTTTTGTCAGCGGTGTGCTACTCACGCTGTTACTACGACGCAGACCGAAAAAACCAACAGGTGAGAACTTACTGCTCAAGCAAGCCGAACAGTCTTTGAATGAGTAACAGGAAAAATAAATTGAGTGATAAAAAACCTCAGTACTGACTGAGGTTTTTTTGTATTCAGAGATAACACGAGTACAAAGATTAGTAACCCGCTTGATCGCCAATTAGTACAGAGTCCAGTGCGATTTCAATCATCTCATTGAAGGTGTTTTGACGCTCTTCTGAGGTGGTTTGCTCGCCCGTTTTGATGTGGTCAGACACAGTACAGATCGCCAGTGCTTTCGCGCCGTATTCCGCCGCTACACCGTAAATGCCTGCCGCTTCCATTTCTACGCCAACGATGCCGTATTTATCCATCACATCGAACATGGAAGGATCTGGCGTGTAGAACAGTTCTGCAGAGAACAGGTTGCCAACTTTCACGTCAATGCCACGTGCTTTGGCCGCTTCTTCTGCAGCTTTTACCATCTTATAATCCGCAATCGCAGCAAAATCATGATCTTTGAAGCGAATACGGTTCACTTTAGAGTCAGTACACGCGCCCATACCGATCACCACATCACGCACTTTGATGCCTTCGTTCACTGCACCACAGCTACCGACGCGGATGATCTTTTTCACGCCGTAATCTTTGATAAGCTCGGTCACATAGATTGAGCAAGATGGGATACCCATACCATGCCCCATCACAGAGATCTTGCGGCCTTTGTAAGTGCCTGTGTAGCCGAACATATTGCGCACATCACATACTTGAACTGCGTTATCGAGGAAGTTTTCTGCGATGTATTTCGCGCGCAGCGGATCACCCGGCATCAGTACAACGTCAGCGAAATCACCCATTTGCGCATTAATATGTGGAGTTGCCATGTTTTCGTTCCTTTGGTTTGTTGGCTCAATCGCCATCATTCAACAAAACCCTAAGACTGAAGCTAGCCTTAGGGTATGCGTATTATAAAAAGTTCTTACCGTAATCCATTGGCGAAGTGCCAAAGTAGCTTGCCAGAGTTTGCCCGATATCAGCAAAAGTGTCACGACGACCTAATGAACCCGGAGCCACTTTCTTGCCATAAACCAGTACCGGAATGTGTTCACGAGTATGGTCAGTGCCCGGCCATGTTGGGTCACAGCCGTGGTCGGCAGTTAAAATCAGAATGTCATCTTCCTGCATCAACTCCAGAACTTCAGGTAAACGCTTATCGAAATACTCCAGTGCCGCCGCATAACCTGCGACATCACGGCGGTGACCATAAGCCGAGTCAAAATCCACAAAGTTAGTGAATACGATGGTGTTATCACCGGCTTGTTTAATCTGCTCTAAAGTCGCTTCAAACAGATCAGGAATGCCCGTCGCTTTGACTTTGTCGGTAATGCCGCAATACGCGTAGATATCGGCAATTTTACCGATAGAGACCACTCGGCCTTGCTTCTCTTCCACCAATTTTTGCAACACTGTGGCTGAAGGTGGCTCAACCGACAAGTCACGGCGATTACCGGTACGAGCAAATTGTCCTTTGCCCGGGCCAACGAATGGACGCGCAATGACGCGACCGATGTTGTAATCCGCCAGCTCTTCACGAGCGATTTGGCACAGCTCCAGCAGACGATCTAAACCAAATGTCTCTTCATGGCAGGCAATTTGGAATACGGAATCTGCCGAAGTGTAGAAAATCGGCTTGCCCGTGCGCATATGCTCTTCGCCCAAGTCATCCAGCACTTGAGTGCCCGAGGCGTGGCAGTTGCCTAAAAATCCGTCCAAACCCGCGCGCGCTAAAATGCGATCGGTCAGCTCTTTCGGGAAGCTATTTTGCTTATCGCTAAAGTAGCCCCATTCAAACAGCACTGGCACACCAGCAATTTCCCAGTGACCTGACGGAGTATCTTTGCCAGATGACAGCTCTGCGGCATGGGCATAAGCGCCGATGATGTCTGCACGCTCATCCAGCCCCGGTGCAAAACGTCCGGTCGACTCTTTATGCGCCATCGCCAAACCCAGCTTAGAAAGGTTCGGCAGTTGCAATGCGCCTTTACGCTCTGCGTTATCCGCCAAACCTTGCGCACATTGATCTGCAATGTGGCCTAAGGTATCAGAACCGACATCACCAAAGGCTTGTGCATCCGCTGTTGCGCCAATGCCAAACGAGTCTAAAACTAAAATAAATGCTCTTTTCATTGCTCACTCCCCCGAACTTACACGTCTTGTGCTCGAATTTGACGGTAAACATCCGGTGTTGGTACATAGTCACCGCCCACTTTGATGGCACTTTGTAGTGCATTGGCAGCTTGTTGCCACTGCTCTTCATTGCGGGCATGAATTATTGCTAAAGGTTTGTTGCTGTCGGCGATTTCACCCAGACGGATAAACTGATCAAAGCCGACAGCGTAATCGATGCGATCGGTCGCCACGCGGCGTCCACCGCCCATGCCGACCACCGCCATACCGATGGCACGGGTATCCATCGCAGAAATAACGCCAGATTGCTGAGCGTAAACTGGGCGAACAATTTCGGCTTTCGCAAGATACTTGTCGTAATTTTCAACAAAATCGCTTGGGCCACCGAGGCCTGCGACCATTTTGCCAAAACGCTCGGCAGCTTGGCCGTTATCCAGCACCGCTTGCAGTTTCTCACGCGCTTGCGCGGTATCTTGGGCTAACTTGCCAAGTACCAGCATTTCCGCACACGACGCCATAGTGACTTCCAGCAGACGCGGATTGCGGTATTCGCCGGTGAGGAAACGTACTGCTTCACGCACTTCCACCGCGTTACCCGCAGAGGACGCCAGCACTTGGTTCATATCGGTTAAAATCGCCGTGGTATTGGTGCCTGCGCCGTTGGCCACTGCCACGATCGATTTGGCGAGCTCTTCAGACGCTTCGTAAGTTGGCATGAAAGCACCAGAGCCAACTTTCACATCCATCACGAGCGATTCAAGGCCAGCCGCCAGTTTCTTAGAAAGAATTGAAGCGGTGATCAGCGAGATGTTATCCACCGTCGCGGTAATATCACGCGTTGCGTACACACGCTTATCCGCCGGAGCCAGATCACCAGTTTGACCGATGATCGCCACGCCTGCTTGTTTGGTCACTTTGCCAAATACGTCATTGGTTGGGGTGATGTTATAGCCAGGGATGGCTTCAAGTTTGTCGAGCGTACCACCGGTGTGACCAAGGCCGCGGCCAGAAATCATCGGCACATAACCGCCACAGGCTGCCACCATAGGGCCAAGCATCAGTGAGGTCACATCACCCACACCGCCCGTGGAGTGTTTATCCACAATCGGACCATCAAAATTCATGTGGCTCCAATCAATCACCATACCGGAATCGCGCATCGCACACGTCAGTGCAATACGCTCAGGCATGGTCATTTCACGGAAAAAAATCGCCATCGCAAACGCGGCAATTTGCCCTTCAGAGACGGTGTTATTCGCTACACCTTGAATGAAAAAGTTGATTTCATCGTTGGTGAGAACTTCACCATCACGCTTTCTGCGGATAATTTCTTGAGGTAAATACTTTGCTTGAGATAAAGACATAGCAGCCTCCCAGTTCCCAAAGAAACTACGTAGTGTAAAGAGGTTAAGCAGCGCGAAGCCTCGCGCTGCTCTCAGACACAATGGATATTAGTAAGCGGCAGGATCTGCCTTTTGGTCTGTCACTTCTAATGTATTCAGAAGGTTGGTCAGTAGGCTTGAAGCGCCGAAACGGTAGTGACGGCTGTCCGCCCAATCGCCACCGAGGATCTCATCGGCCATGGCCAGATATTGCTGCGCATCTTCTGCGGTACGAACACCACCGGCAGGTTTGAAACCGACGGTTTTGGCTACGCCCATATCACGGATCACTTCCAGCATCATGCGCGCATATTCTGGTGTCGCATTCACTGGCACTTTGCCGGTTGAGGTTTTAATGAAATCTGCGCCTGCTTCAATACAGATTTGAGAGGCTTTTTTGATCAGTGCTTCTTGTTTCAGCTCACCAGTTTCGATGATCACTTTCAGTAGTACTTTGTCGCCACAAGCGGCTTTACACTGTTTCACCAGATCAAAACCGACTTGCTCGTTGCCTGCGATCAGTGCGCGATATGGGAATACCACATCCACTTCATCAGCACCGTAAGCAACAGCGGCTTTCGTTTCAGCAACGGCGATTTCAATATCGTCATTACCGTGAGGGAAATTGGTTACCGTAGCAATACGGATTTCAGGGGTTCCTTGCTCGCGAAGTGTCTTCTTAGCAATAGGAATAAAGCGAGGGTAAATACAAATGGCAGCCGTGTTGCCGACTGGACTTTTCGCATCATGACAAAGTTGGATCACTTTGGCATCCGTATCGTTGTCATTCAACGTGGTGAGATCCATCAGTTTCAGTGCACGTAGAGCTGCTACTTTTAATTCGCTCATTTCTATCTCCGATCAATATAGTCATCTAGTTCACTCCCCAGCAGAGTGCTATTTTCTGCTGAGCAGCCACAAATGAACGGACTTGGTTCCTTGAAGACTCGGTGCTCATGCACCAATTGCTATCCTTGTCACCGCACAGTACCAGTTTGGTCAATGGCACAACAATCTGCGTTTGCGGTATTTTACTGCATACAGGCAAGGCGATTGCCTCCGGCGCTCATCATACTCTTAGTCATGCTGAGAGCCAGCGAAAACTCATCCATATTCCATTAGATAAGCCCGCCACCTGAGCCTAAGCTCACGGTCAAACGCGTGGTGTATTCCATCGTCAATCCACTCGTTTTTTATCCATGGCTACAGTATCGATATTTGTCGCAAAACGGTAGTGCTGCGCGAAGCGCAAACGGTTTGTATCTCAAAAAAATAGCTGAAATTTAAAGGGCAATCCCTTACCACACAAGGCTTCAGCTCTGCAATCCATTACAACATTACCCCTAGACCTCCCCCTAAAACTCGGGGCACCTAAAAGCAAAACACCCCGCAGCAATCACTTGCTACGGGGTGAATTTAAACGGCGTCTATAAAACTCTGTCTCTATGAATTAAAAAGAGAGGAAGAAGCCAGCGATGGTCGCTGCCATCAGGTTAGATAGAGTACCTGCGATAACCGCTTTGACACCCATACGAGCGATGTCGCCACGACGCTTAGGTGCCAAGCTACCCAAACCACCAAGCAGAATTGCGATAGAAGAAAGGTTAGCAAAACCACACAGAGCGAAAGAGATGATCGCTTTGGTCTTCTCAGACAGAACCACTGGTGCCGCTTCAGTCAGGTAAGGCGCAAACTGAGAGTAAGCAACGAATTCGTTAGCAACGGTTTTTAGACCGATGAACTCACCGGCAACAGTTGCTTCGTTCCAAGGAACACCGATCAGGAAAGCCAGAGGCGCAAACAACCAGCCCAGTAGCATTTCCAGTTTCAGTTCAGGCATACCGAACCAACCACCGATGCCACCCAACATACCGTTGATCAGAGCAATCAAACCGATAAAGGCAATCAGCATTGCACCAACGTTCAGAGCAAGTTGCAGACCAGCAGAAGCACCGCCAGCAGCCGCATCGATAACGTTAGCCGGTTTGTCGTCACCACCATCAAGAGTAATGTCTTCATTGTCTTGTGGTTTTTCAGTTTCAGGCATCATCAGTTTTGCGAACAGCAGACCACCCGGTGCCGCCATGAATGACGCTGCTACCAAGTATTCGATCTTAACGCCCATAGAAGCGTAACCCGCAAGTACACCACCTGCGATAGAAGCCAAGCCACCACACATTACCGCAAACAGCTCAGATTGAGTCATTTTTGGAACGAATGGACGAACGACTAATGGTGCTTCAGTTTGACCCACGAAAATGTTTGCAGCCGCAGACATAGATTCAGCGCGTGATGTACCCAGTGCCTTTTGCAGACCACCGCCAAGAATGCGGATAACCCATTGCATAACACCCAAGTAGTACAGTACAGAAATCAGTGCTGAGAAGAAGATCAGTGTTGGTAGTACGCGGAATGCGAAAATGAAACCGCCGCCGCCAAACACTTCAAACATTTTGCCTGATACCAGTCCACCGAAGAGGAATGAAGTACCATCGTTACCGTAGTTAATAACATTCGATACGGCATCCGAAAAGCCACGAAGTAGCTCTTGGCCCCAAGGCACATACAGAATAAATGCACCCAGTGAAAATTGGATAGCAAAAGCGCCACCCACAGTTCTTAGATTGATAGCTTTACGGTTACTTGACAGTAGAACTGCGATTCCTAGCAGAACTGCCATGCCGATGAGGCTCATAAACAGGCTCATAGTTTATGACTTCCTTATTAGTTTAATGTTGGCGTGTTACAAAATGGAGCGATTAAGCGGGGGCAATTATACTCACGGGCACAGAGAGAAAGTAATGCAGGATTCACACTTTCGGATAAGATTCATCACGCGTTCACTAATATCTGTGACACCACTCAACTTTTAGTGACAAATGCGTCATTAACGCTACATCTTGTTTCGGTTTTGTTCACACAAGCCAAACAGAATTTGACTGTTTTGCCAGAGGATTGGCGCGAGATATTGTGCTGAAACACCTTTTAGCTCGACGAGTGTTTCTAAAACCTTGGCTAATTGAGCCGGATGGTTAGCCTGACCTTGAAAACCATTCAGTGGCATATCAGGCGCATCCGTCTCTAACACTATGTGCTCTACAGGTAACGCTGCGATGGCTTGCCGAGTTTTATTGGCTCTTGGGTAAGTGATGACGCCTCCCACACCAATCTTAAACCCAAGGTCTACAAACTGCTGCGCTTCTTGCACACTGCCAGAAAAAGCATGCAGCACACCACCTTGTTGAAAACGCTGCTGTTTCAATAACTGTAACAATCGATTGTGAGTACGTCGGCTATGCAAAATCACGGGCAGTTTGGCCTGTGAAGCTATAGAGAGTTGGGCGATCAGCATCTGCTCTTGTAGCGTTACATCGACGTCTATCATGCCATCTAAACCGCACTCTCCAACGGCTACACAAGCCTGTTCCACCTGCACTAGAGCCTTTTCTAACGCAGGTAAATGGGTCGGTGAAGAGGCATCTAAATAGAGTGGATGAAATCCCAACGCATAATAAATGGTTGAGGGAAAGCGCTGCGCCAGCTCAGTCACCGCCTGCCAATCTTGCGGCCCAATCGATGGTACCACAAGCCGCCTAACCCCATGCTGCGCCGCTTTTTGCAATTCCAGCTCAGGGTTGGCAGTAAACGGAGGAAAATCAAAGTGGCAATGGGTGTCGAACAACGACCATTCAAGCGGAGGTGGAATCGTCTCGTTCATTGGCCGGATCTTTTCTATAAGGAACACAACTGCGCTTTTGCCCCGGCGTTAACCCCATGCTTTGGCACCAAGCATCGTATTTCGCAATCCAACGTTTTAACCATAGCCACATCATGTGTTCCTTATTTTGAACCTTGGAGGTTATTGCTCTTCGCGCTTAAACACCAACTCGGTGGGTGTTGATTCACTTGCCACAAAATAGTAGCCCGCAGTGTTGAAACCTTCTAAATCCTTTACCGATTTAATTCGATTTTCAATGATGTAGCGAGCCATCATGCCGCGTGCTTTCTTCGCAAAGAAGCTAATGATTTTATATTGGCCATTTTTGGCATCTTTAAAGATTGGCGTCACAATTTGCGCGTTCAGTCGCTTCGGATTGACCGCTTTGAAATACTCATTAGAGGCAAGGTTTATCAGTACATTATCACCTTGTGCTTCAATCGCTTGATTGAGCTTCTCCGTAATAATGTCCCCCCAAAACTGATACAGATTCGCACCACGCGCGTTGGCTAATTTTGTGCCCATTTCTAGACGATAAGGCTGCATCAAATCCAGCGGACGCAACAGTCCATACAAGCCAGAGAGCATACGCAGATGTTGCTGGGCAAAATCCAAATCTTGTGGCGAGAGTGTTTCCGCTTCCAGCCCAGTGTACACATCACCTTTGAAAGCGAAAATCGCCTGTCGTGCGTTATCGAGAGTGACGGTTTCACTCCACTGCGCAAATCGAGCCACATTGAGTCCGGCAATTTTATCGCTGACACTCATCAGCTCAGAAACATCCTGTGATGACAAAGTACGACAGACTTGAATTAACTCTGCCGAATGCGCGGTTAATTCAGGCTGCGTAAAGTTTGAGGTTGAAACGGGAGATTCATAATCCAGCGTTTTCGCAGGTGAAACGACAATCAGCATAATAATTCCTATCTTTTGTTGAGCGTGTTATCAACCGACTTGAAACGACAGCACTGGCCATTATTCCAAGTGATTAAATTTTTTATAAGATGACGCAAACTAGAGTACAAAAAAAGCCATGCGGTGTCTGCATGGCTTTTTCAATTTCTGACATCGGCGCTGTCTATGACGCTTTGTTGTTATCCCAAATGCCATCTTCAAGCTGAGATTTCAACTCTGGGTAATCATTGGCATCAAAGGTCGGTACTTTGCCGGCATCCAGTTGACGGTTGTAATCTTTCGCCAGTTTAATCACGATGCCTGAGAGCAGGAGGATAGCCACCAAGTTCACAATCGCCATCAAGCCCATCGAGACATCCGCCATCGCCCACACCGTTGGCAATGTTGCCAACGAGCCAAACATCACCATACCTAAGAACACGAGACGAAACAGTACTAAGCCTTTCTTATTGTTGTGCTCAAGGAAAATCAGGTTGGTTTCGGCATACGAGTAGTTGGCGATGATCGAAGTAAAAGCGAAGAAGAAGATCGCAAATGCGATAAAGATACCGCCCCAATCCCCTACTTGTGAACTGAGTGCACGCTGAGTCAGCTCAATACCCGTTAACTCGCCGTGCGGTACATACTCACCAGACATAAGGATAATCGCCACTGTCGCGGTACAGATCACAATCGTATCGATGAACACACCAAGCATTTGCACGTAACCTTGTGACGCTGGGTGTGGTGGATATGGCGTTGCAGAAGCCGCAGCGTTAGGTGCAGAACCCATACCCGCTTCGTTTGAGAACAAGCCACGTTTCACACCGTTGATCATAGCTTGTGCAATCGCATAGCCTAAGCCACCTGCAGCCGCTTCTTGTAAACCGAAGGCACTTTTGAAAATCAGGCTAATCGCATCAGGCACTTTCTCATAATTCATGACCACGACAAACAGAGCAATCGCCAGATAAGCAAACGCCATGAAAGGCACAATCAGCTCTGCCGTCCGTGCAATCTTACGGATACCACCAAAAATCACGAAAGCGGTCAGCAACACGATACCAATACCGATCAGCATGGGTTCAAAACCGAAAGCCGTTTTCATCGCATTGGTGATTGAGTTGGCTTGCACCGCGTTAAACACCAAACCAAACGCAATGATCAGGAAGATGGAGAACAGCACCCCCATCCAACGCATACCAAGGCCTTTTTCCATGTAATACGCTGGACCACCGCGGTAATTGCCATCTTTGTCACGCGTTTTATACAACTGAGCTAGGGTACTTTCAGCGAAAGAAGTCGCCATGCCTAACATGGCAATCAACCACATCCAGAAGATGGCGCCAGGACCACCAGCGGTTAAAGCAACCGCAACCCCGGCCATGTTCCCCGTACCGACACGTGCGGCAAGGCTGGTACATAACGCTTGGAAAGAGGAGATGCCAGCGTTATCCGCTTTACGGCTATTTTTGAGGACGGTAAAAGTGTGGGTGAAATGACGGAATTGGATAAAACCCAATCGCAAAGTGAAGTAGATACCGACCCCGACCAATAGGTATACCAAGATGGAACCCCATAGTAGGTCATTCATTAAATTAATTAAGTCTGTCACAGGAACCTCGCATAGAGTGATGAGCTGCTCTGACTCCGATGAGTAAGAGTTTCTGTTACACGGATACGGTATTGAGATTATCTTTTTGCCGTGTATGTCATGGCACTCTCGAGCAGAAGAGACCTCGAAAAGCACCCAGCCTATTTTTTGACGGGCGGATAATGCAACCTCAATCCGCAAAAATCAATATGAACAGGATTGCATTAAAATGTTATTTTTCACCTTAAAATCACGCTTTCTTAACATCAATAAAACCATTTGAATTACAAACAAAAAACAAAACACAAATAAAAAGCACACAAATCAGTACATTTATTCACCACAAATGCTTTGTTGCATTAATGAAATCTCACGCTTTGGGAATCGCAGCATGCCTGTGCGAACCAGTAAATTTTGTCAGGAGAGTGTCATATTTCCTGTTTGTTCGCACAAAAAACAACCAGCACAATTCCGTGCAACGTAAAAAACAACATTTCAGCAACACAAAAAAATCGTCCAGTTAATCGATTGCCTCAATTTTTTGTTCAGTTTTCCATCGATAACACAGGGTGAAAACTGTGAAATTCTATTCAAAAGCTCACTAAAGCTTCATTAAAACGAAACAAATGAGAAACAAATCATAGTTACGCTTCGCCAAGGTGTGCTATTTAGAGAGCACTCAAGGGATGATGACAACAATAATGAGGCGACTTATGGACGAACTGCACTTTGATGAGCTGTTGGAAATGGAAATCTCGAAAATTCGTACTAGCCGTTCTAAACCTGTAAAACGGATGTGGCGCGAGATCGAAGCGATTCGAGATCGTAAACGACTAGAGAAAGAGTTGTTGGATATGGATGTCTGTCTCGACGCTGACGACATAAAAATTTAAAGGATTGAGCAACAAAGGCACGTTTCGCGTGCCTTTGTTGTTTTTAAGACTTTAAGTGAGAACGGCCATCCACAGCAAGCTTCTCTAGACAACGCAGTGCCATGTGAAACTGAAGCAATCCTGCATCGTATACCTTTGATTGGTTAGGTGTATTCACTCTCACTTTTACGAACACGGCGAGCCAAAAGCGCATATCGCTCAGCGATCGTTTCACCGAATACCGGATCATCATCGTTGTTTTGCCATTGCGACTCAACGCTTTGCCAATCTTCTAATTCAAACGTTTGATTAATCAATGGCAAAATCGATTGTTCTTCCAACTCTAAATGCTGTTTTTGACCTTGTAAAAAGGCCTCCAGTTGCTCAATAAACACATCTTGTGGCACAACCGCATCGTTTAAAATCATCTCCATGACATCGAGAAATTGATGGGTAATTTGCGCCAACTCTTGATGTTCACGCTCCAAATTAGCCACTTGCTGTTCATCGCCGTAATTTGCCATGTAGTGGCGGTACAGAATGTCCTCTTTCGGGTGATGCACTTTCTCTGAATGGCTTGCTAAATAATCAACGATTTCTTTCAGAAGGCTGTAGTTGATCGGTTGCTCGCTTTTCACCAGATCCAATTTGTGGCGTAAAATCGACAACAAACGCACCATATAACTGTGCTCGCGGCGGATTCGTTCCATCATCATCTTATCAATCTCCATACTTGTACTAAGGTAAAGTGTACATAAGGATTGATATATCGGCTTTGAAACTGGTCGAAAAAACGCCAATTGCATTAAGATTCGAGCTCGGGCTGCCAGTTAATCGGAGCGATACCTTGCGCTTGCAGCAATTGATTGGTTTTAGAGAAATGCTGACATCCTAAAAAGCCCCTGTGCGCCGAAAGCGGTGAAGGGTGCGGAGCCATCAAGACATGATGGCGCTGGCGATCGATCATCTGGCCCTTTTTCTGCGCGTGCGATCCCCACAATAGGAAGATCAACCCATTTCGGTGTTGATTCAAGGCGTCAATCACACGATCCGTGAAGGTTTCCCAGCCAGTATTCGCATGAGAATGGGCCATGCCTTGTTCAACAGTCAATACGGTGTTGAGTAGCAAAACGCCCTGCTGTGCCCAACTTTGTAGGTAGCCATGAGGTGGAATTTGAAACCCAGGGATATCTTGCGCTAACTCTTTATAAATATTGACTAACGAGGGCGGTGTTTTGACACCCGGTAGCACAGAAAAACACAAACCATGCGCCTGATTCGGGCCGTGATAAGGATCTTGCCCCAAGATCACCACTTTCACGTCACCAAACTCGGTAAAGCGAAAGGCGTTAAACACATCTTTAGCGGGAGGATAGATAACTTTTCCGGCTTGACGCTGGCTTTCGACAAATTGCAGAGTTTGTTGAAAGTAAGCCTGCTGCTTTTCATTACCAATGACATCATGCCACGTCAGTGATTCAGACATATCAATACCTTAAATTATGATTTCTGTTGGCATTGTATACCCAAACCACGCTCAGTTGCAGCTAAGCGAAAATAAGTGCACCGACTTCAATATTCACAAGCTGAAGGCAACCTCGCTCTCCTGTTAAAGAGAGAGGTTGCTTAGCCATTCATCTGAATACGGTTTTTGTTATCTTAATGCGGTTTTTGCGGCTGTGGGGCACGATGATGCCCTTGCCCATTGACGTGTCGATTAGGAACCGGGCGACGAGCGGCGGGTCTGGAACTGGGTGAAGCAGTTTGAGTTAATGAGTTCATAGCGGCATCCTTCTTACAACGCTGACCCTGAGCATGATGAAAGAAAGATGCCAAATCTGTGAAGTTTGCCGATTAATTCTCTTTTTGCGTCGAAAATTTGCGTAGCGTTGCGATCTCAGTCGCCCAAATATCAGGGTCAATCGTTTCTAAAATCAGAGGGATACCGTTAAATCGAGCATCTTGCGCGATATATTCAAAACACTCCCAGCCAATCTCTCCCATACCTAAGGAATGATGACGGTCAACGCGGCTAGCCAGCTTGCCTTTTGAATCATTGATGTGCATTGCGCGTAAATAGTGCATACCGACCACTCGCTCAAACTCAGCGAATGTCTCATCACACGCGGCTTTCGTACGCAAGTCATACCCTGCGGCAAAGGTGTGGCAAGTATCTAGGCATACGCCAACCCGATCTTTATCCTCAACTTGGTCAATGATTGCCGCCAGATGCTCAAAACGCCAACCTAAGTTACTCCCCTGCCCTGCGGTATTTTCAATCACCGCAATCACATTCGGTACTTGACGATGCGCAAGATTAATTGACTCAGCAATTGTCGCTAAACACGCCTCTTCAGAGACCTGCTGTAAATGACTACCGGGATGAAAGTTAAGCAAAGTTAACCCTAACTGATCACAACGCAGCATTTCATCAACAAAAGCGGCCCGTGATTTGTCAAGCTTCTCGGGTTCCGGAGCCCCTAAATTAATCAGATAAGAGTCGTGCGGCAAAATCGCCTCACTGCCAAATCCCCATTTTTTACAATTGGCTTTGAAAGCACGAATGCTGCTCGCTTCCAGTGGCTTAGCTGCCCATTGGCGCTGGTTTTTGGTGAAGAGAGCAAAAGCATTCGCTCCGATTTCATGAGCTCGAACTGGCGCGAGTTCAACACCACCAGAGGCCGATACATGTGCCCCGATTAACTTCTCATACATATTACGACTTCTTATTGTTGCTAAATGACTTCGGACTTTCAGTTCACAGCGCTAACTTTCTGATTTTCTCTGGCACGGGTCAAGTTGGATTACAAGTTTGTAGTAAAATTACAACAAAATATAACTTAACTATTTTTTATTATTTAAAATAAATTTAATCATCATTGTTTTTAAAGCATTTATTGATACAAATCAAAAACCAAACCCTAGTATAAAAATGGTTTTTTGTTGTAATTTGACCTAAATCAATATCGGCAGTATGGATATTTGCTATATAATAGCCAGCTCAACAAGATCTGAAAATTAACACCAATAACGCCACTTGATGTGGACTAGGAGAAAGCGATGATCCAAGGTATCCAAATCACTAAAGCTGCTAACGACGACCTACTGAACTCTATCTGGTTGCTAGATAGCGAAAAGAATGAAGCACGCTGTGTTGCTGCGCTGAAAGGCTTTGAAGCTGATCAAGTGGTTAGCATCAACGATCTTGGTCAATTCGAAAGCCGTGAAGTGGCTATCGAAGCGGCACCACGTATCGAAGGTGGTCAACATTTGAACGTAAACGTACTGAAGCGTGAAACTCTGGAAGATGCGGTTGCGCATCCAGAAAAATACCCACAACTGACTATCCGTGTTTCTGGCTACGCCGTGCGTTTCAACTCTCTGACTGCTGAGCAGCAACGCGACGTTATCGCGCGTACCTTCACTGAATCTCTGTAATCGTCAGTAAAGAATCCATACTAAAACGGTGCTCAATGAGCACCGTTTTTTATTATCTTAGCTTTCTCAAATCCGCGGATTATTTCACATTCACCAGTAACGCACGCAGCGCTGCGAAATCGGCATTCAGCTCTTGTGAGAGCAATTCCATCGCCGCATGTTTTGCCAATGGCGCTGGTAGAGCAATGTCGGTACCTAAAATCTCATCCACCACTTCTTTGAATTTGGCGGGATGCGCGGTACATAAGAACAGCCCCGTTTCTTGCGGCTGGCGCTGCTCTTCCAATACACGGTAAGCAATCGAACCATGCGGTTCACACAAGTAGCCTAGATCATAAAGTTCTTGTACGGCTTGCGCACTTTCCTCGTCAGAAACCGCGCCTTTGCCCAGCGTTTCTAAGCCCCATCCCATACGTTGGCAGAGCTCTTCGATACGCGGCCAGTTGTTCGGTTGGCTCACATCCATCGCATTTGATGTTGTCGCTACCGTGGGTTTGGGTTCCCAACGTCCCGTTTCCAAGTAACGTGGCACTGTATCGTTGGCATTGGTTGCCGCAATAAAGCGCTTCACCGGTAAACCCAGTGCTTTGGCTAACAGCCCTGCGGTTAAGTTACCAAAGTTGCCACTAGGCACTGAAATCACCAGATTTTCACGCTCAGCTTTGCTCATCTGCGCAGCGGCTTCAAAGTAGTAACAGATTTGTGCCATCAAACGGCTGATGTTGATCGAGTTGGCGGAATTCAAACCGATCTGTTGGCGCAGCTCTGCGTCATCAAAAGCTTGTTTCACTAGCGCTTGGCACGCATCAAAGTCACCATTGATCGCCACGGTGTGAATGTTTTTACCTAATGTGCAGAACAGCTTTTCTTGCAGCGGACTGATTTTGCCTTTCGGGTAGAGGATCACCACATTAATGTCTGGCATGCCATAAAAAGCATGCGCAACAGCAGCGCCAGTATCACCGGATGTCGCCGTTAAAATCGTGATTTTTCCGCCGTTCGAGACCGCCGCCAGAGACTGGGCCATAAAGCGACCACCAAAATCTTTAAACGCGAGCGTTGGCCCGTGGAACAATTCGAGCGCGTAAACGCCCTCTTTCACTTTGGCAATCGGTGCGGCGAATTGAAAGGCGGAATCCACCATAGCGCGAATTTTATCCGCAGGCAGTTCATCGCCAATCAACGCCGATAAAATCTTGCTGCTACGAGAGACGAAATCTTCGGCCAATAGAGCATCAATATCGTCAAACTTCGGCAATTGTGCCGGAAAAAACAGGCCTTGATTGCGGCCTAACCCTTGGCGAACGGCTTGACCAAAGGAGACTTGTTCATCATTTTCTTTTATGTTGTACAGCTTCATAGCTCACTTCCTGTTACTTTCGAACCTTGCTTGTCTAGACGACAAATGTGGACGAATCCTTCTTCATTTTGCACATAGTTTTGCTCAAGCCAACGTGCCACACGTTCAGCCACTGCTTGTTCTTTGCACACGCTAAACAAAGTCGGTCCACTGCCCGAAATGCCCGTTGCCAGTGCGCCAGCCGAAGCGGCGTAGCTGCGTGCTTTGGCAAAACCCGGCAGCAGTTTCTCACGATAGGGTTCGGCAATCACGTCTTTGATCATTTTTGCCGCTAATTCAGGCTGCTGAGTATGGCAAGCGTGAATAAATCCTGCCAGATAGCGGCCATGCGCCACGATATCTTGGCGGCGATACTGCGCAGGCAAAATGGCACGCGCTTCCGCCGTGGACACCTTGATCCCCGGATAGGCCATCACCCAATACCAGTCATCAAAACTCGGTACGGATTGACTGATGATGCCAAGCTCTTCCAGCATGAGCTGCACACCGCCTAAATAGCAGGGAGCAACGTTGTCATAGTGAATACTGCCAGAGATCTTGCCTTCCATTTCCCCCATCAGAGCCAGAAGCTCGGTTTCATCAAGCGGACTGGCGTGAAACTGATTCAACGCATCCAGAGCCGCGACAATCGAGCAAGCACTGGAGCCCAATCCTGAACCAATCGGCATATTTTTTTCTAGCGTCATGGTCAGCGGCTTCAGTACCACCGACTTTTTCTCTAGCTCACGCGCGAATACTTGCCAGCATTCATACACAATGTTTTCTTGCGGATTAGCGGGAAGCTTATCGACAAATCGCCCCGCCGTTTTCAGTGTGAAAGCCTCTGCACCAGCTTCCACTTTCACTCGATCGCCGAGTAACGTGCCATCAATCGGGGACACGGCGGCCCCCAACACATCAAATCCGACACTGACATTACCGATGGAAGCGGGTGCGTACACCACAACACTCATGTCACCTGAACTCATTTCTATTAAACTCCTAATTTCCAACCGAGTGTACGCATCACATCTGAGAACACGCCTGCAGCAGTCACTTCAGAACCCGCGCCGTAGCCACGTAATACCAATGGGATTGGCTGATAGTAACGGCTGTAGAAAGCCAGCGCGTTTTCACCTTCTTTGACTTTGAACATAGGGTCGTTTTCATCAACCGCGACAATCCGCACTTGGCACTGGCCATCGACGATTTGTGCCACATAGCGCAGCACTTTGCCTTCGGCTTTGGCTTGCGCTACTCGCTCAGCAAACGCGGCATCGGCTTGCGCTAAACGTGCCATGAACTCCTCAACACTGCCTGAAGCATCAAAGCCAGCGGGCAATGCTTGTTCAACATTCACATCGCTCAGCTCCAATTCATAACCCGCTTCACGTGCCAAAATGAGAAGTTTACGCGCCACGTCCATACCAGAGAGATCATCGCGCGGATCTGGCTCTGTAAAGCCTTTCTCTTTAGCAAGCTGCGTTGCTTGGCTCAAGGTCATGCCTTCATCCAATTTACCAAAGATAAAGGAGAGAGAACCTGAGAGAATACCGCTGAATTTTTCCAGCTCATCCCCTGCTGCAATTAGGTTTTGCAAGTTTTCGATAACGGGCAGACCCGCGCCAACTGTAGTTTCATACATCAGTTTACGACGTGAATGACGCGCCACATTACGTAGCTGATGGTAATAACTCATGCTAGCGGTATTGGCTTTCTTGTTCGGGGTCACCACATGGAAACCTGCGGCGAGGAAATCCGCATACTGGTTCGCAATCTCATCACTGGACGTGCAATCCACCAATACTGGGTTAATGATATGATTACGCTGCACCAAAGCTACTAGATTCTCTAAACTGAACGCTTGATCCGCATTGACCATACGATCGCGCCACTGCTCCAACGGCAAGCCTTGGCTATCAAGCAGCATGCCTTTACTGTTAGCGAGTCCACAAACGCGCATCATGATGCCTTTTTCCGCAAGCTTGGCTTGTTGACGCTGAATTTGATCCACCAACTCACCGCCCACGCCACCAACACCGACCACAAACACATCTAAAAAGTGTTTAGAGTTGAAGAGGTTTTCGTGGCAAGCCTTGATCGCTTCTGAAATCTTATCATCGGGGATCACCGCTGAAATCGCACGCTCAGAAGAGCCTTGGGCAATTGCAATCACGTTGACGTGTACTTCGGCCAGAGATGAGAAAAATTGCGACGCGACACCGCGAGAGGTGCGCATACCATCACCAACCAGCGTGATGATGGCGACGTTATCGACAAACTCAACCGGCTCAAGCAGGCCATCTTTGAGTTCCAGTTCAAATGCATCCGCCAGCGCTTGCTGTGCCAAAGCTTTATGTTGTGCTTCGATACAGAAACTGATGCTGTATTCCGAAGAAGATTGAGTGATAAGCACGATCGACACATCGGCCGCTGACATCGCGCCAAACACGCGGCTCGCCATCCCCACCATGCCTTTCATTCCTGGACCAGAAACGTTGACCATAGTCAGATTGCTCAGAGTGGTAATGCCTTTGATCGCGAGTTTATCTTCGCCAGTGTCTTGGCCAATCAAGGTGCCCGCACCTTGTGGATTGAAGCTGTTTTTGATCAAACAAGGGATTTGAAATTGAGCAATCGGTGCAATGGTCTTCGGATGCAACACAGATGCTCCGAAGTAAGAAAGCTCCATCGCCTCTTGATAGCTAAGGGATTTAAGAAGGCGCGCATCATCGACCAAACGCGGATCGCAGTTATAAACTCCATCCACATCCGTCCAGATTTCACAACAATCCGCACGTAAACAGGCAGCCAGTACTGCGGCTGAGTAATCCGAACCGTTACGCCCTAAACAGACCAACTCACCCTGTGCATTACCCGCAGTAAAGCCCGGCATGATATTGACGTGCTGTTGTGGCAATGGTGCTTGTCTGAAACGCTGAGTCGAAATTTCCACATCGACCATAGCTTCAAGATGATCCCCTTTGGCAAGCAGGTATTTAACGGGATCAACCAAATTCGCTGGCAGACCTTTGGCTTCCATCACCGCTTTCATCAATTGAATGGAAACGCGTTCACCTTTACTGATAATGCGTGCATTTACATTGTCTGGACACATACCGAGCAACGTAATGCCGTGCACAAACTGGCGTAACTGAGTCATGGAAGAGTGCACTTGCTGTTGATAAGCACTGTCATCCAAATTCGGGAGCTGCGCTTTAATGCCATCAAGCAAGGCATAGAATGAGCTCTCTAGCTCTACGATTTGCGCTTCCACCTCTCCCTGACGTAAAGCACTTTCAATCACTGCCACCAATTTATTGGTGGTTTTTCCCGGAGCAGAGAGGACAACGGCCACCTCTTCCTGCTGTGCGTTATTCGCGATGATATCGGCAGCGCGTAGAAAACGCTCCGGATCCGCCAGCGATGAACCTCCAAACTTTAATACTCGCATCCCTTCCTCCAAATGCATAAAAAGCGGGTATAAAAAAAGGCCTGTATCGGTTGGGATACAGGCCTTTTTTGTGAAATTTTGCGCTCAGCAGCCTGCCCCAACATGCGACGTGTCGGTAATGGTAATAATGGTGGTCATTACGATTAGGCTGTGATTCAACATAACGGTTTTCTGTCTATCTGTGTGTTTGCTTGCAAATACGTTTAACTCATTTGCGTTCAAGTCGTCAACGAAAATCTGCTTTTTTTATTGAGGATTTTAAAAATCTTCGACTGTGCATACTCAAACGACTTGAGGTGATAAATGGGCAACTAGTGAGCGTATCACGTTCAAAATAGGCTGATGCTGTAATTAAAAGGACGAGCCTCGTCAATAACGCCACAACTTAATCTGCGCATTCATCTAGGGGGTCATCATGAGTTTTTCAATCGGCACAACCAGATAGCAAGCCACCAACAATCTGCCTATATAGAAATAACAAAATGCTATAAAACTCTTTGTGGAATGTATGTGTTTTTATGCTTAAATTGAGCGTACCTATCAATCTTGGCTGGTACATCCGGGGCTATCGTGAAAACTGCTTTTTTCTGTTTGATAACCTTAATGGCTCCATTTGCCGGAGCAGAGCTGCTTCCTGCCTTGCCCTCAGAGAGCAATGCCTCGCCGCACAAATTATTTATTGCCAGCGATAACAACAGCCAAAGCTTTGATAGTTGGACGATTGATGGTGGTTACGCTTATAACCTGTTTAACGATATCGACCTGTATGTCGGTGCTCGCATTCATAATCGGTTGGATAATGGAGCACAGGGTTGGCTGAGTGGCATTGGCTATCAATTTACCGAACGTCTCTCGTTCAAAAGCACCTTAATTGCCTCACCCAAGGTGGAAAGTAAAAACCAAGAAGCCGTGGTATCCGCCGAATTGTCGAGCCGATTAAAATTAACCGAAAATCTCGACTTGCATGCCACGCTGGACTACCAAGAATGGCAGCAAGCCGTCGAGTTTGGTGTCGGTTTTCGCTTTTAAGCTACATCAAGCGCCGTTTCTGACATCAAAATACCATTCCAATCGGCATACAAATAATCGCCCGGTTCAACGATCTGATTTTGCATCGTCAAAGTGACATTCACCTGCCCTGCGCCGCGCTTTTCGGTTTTGAAGGGACTTGTGCCTAATGCTTTGATGCCTAAATCCATCTCAGACATTGCGACCACATCACGCACTGCGCCGTAAATAATTACGCCTTCCCAATCATTTTTGATGGCTAAAATCGCCAACTGATCACCCATTAAGGCTTTGTGGCATGAACCGTGACCATCCACAACCAATACTTTGCCCTTGCCATTTTGGCTGAGCACATCCCGTACTTTAGAGTTGTCGTGATAGCAACGAACTGTCACTATTTCGCCCCAAAATGCGCTGCGTTGACCAAAATTTTGCAGCGGTAAATTGAGTAAAGTGACTTGCGATTCGTACTTATCGCAAAGATCTGGGTTTATATCTCTCATCATTCCTCCATGATTTTTATTTTTCAGATCTATTGTTTCCCTATTGGCCCGAGATGAAGCTCGCTCTCATCAACACAAGAACAGAGATAAAGGTCGCCGTCTTGTACAAAATAGATCGCGTTTTGAGCAAATCTCTGCGCCAATTTTCGGGCTTCTGAAAGCGGCATTACGACCGCAAAACTCTCTTCAAACCAGTGAAAATGAGCGTCTCCTACCCTCACTTTCACCCAATCATAATCGATCAAGCATTGCTGTAAACGTTGATTATTTACGCAATTCTCATCATCTGACAAGCGAATACTCTCAGGGTTCCATGCAGTAATTATGCAGTAAAATGGCCAATTTACTGGCTTTTCAAAGGCAAATTTCACGCTTTGGTAGGCCTGCCAAAGGCTAGCGTCAATCTTGATCATTTGGTAATTTTACAACTCGTGATTGTTCTTAATATCTGTTACATTCTAACTCTTGATGTAAATCAACAAAGTGATTGGAATTAACATTCGGGCGTTGTTAGCATGCTGTTAACATTATAGAATCCGCCCCATAGACTAGTAGAACCTCTTGAGAATGGGAGTCTCAACACTAGTTACACCAAGGATGGCGGACAAAAAGTAGTGACATAAATTAGATTTTTTACTTTATTGTTAACATCACTAACCGGTATGTAATCTTTTTGCCTAGAATGACTTCTACTAGCACGATTTTTTCACAAGTTTAGGTAACGCTAATGCAAACCCCGCAGATCCTTATCGTCGAAGACGAGCAAGTAACTCGTAACACTCTTAAGAGTATTTTTGAAGCAGAGGGATACGCTGTTTTTGAGGCCAGCAATGGTGAAGAGATGCACCAAGTGCTGTCCGATTATCCAATTAACTTGGTGATTATGGACATCAACCTGCCAGGAAAAAATGGCCTGCTGCTTGCACGCGAACTGCGTGAACAAGCGGATGTTGCGCTGATGTTCCTGACCGGTCGCGACAATGAAGTAGATAAGATTCTGGGCCTAGAGATCGGCGCAGATGATTACATCACCAAGCCTTTCAACCCACGTGAATTAACCATTCGCGCACGTAACTTGTTGAGCCGCTCAATGCATGCGGGCACCACACAAGAAGAAAAACGTAGCGTTGAAAAATACGTGTTTAATGGTTGGGAACTGGATATCAACAGCCGTTCACTGGTGAGCCCTGATGGTGATAGCTACAAGCTGCCACGTTCTGAGTTCCGTGCTCTGCTGCACTTCTGTGAAAATCCGGGCAAAATTCAAACTCGTGCCGATCTCCTGAAAAAGATGACTGGCCGTGAACTCAAACCACACGACCGCACTGTTGATGTAACGATTCGTCGTATCCGTAAGCACTTTGAATCTGTGTCAGGTACGCCAGAAATCATTGCTACCATTCACGGTGAAGGCTACCGCTTCTGTGGTGATTTAGAAGATTAACCTCTTCTTTTATATCTAATTAGAGAAGACCCTAGCCAATGGCTAGGGTCTTTTTTTATCACTGCTTTGCGTTTGCTTGCTGAGTCAGCCAGCGCTTCAATACAGCAATGTCAGACTGATATTCATTTTTGATCTCTTCCACCCAGTCACTGATGTTCTCCCACCATGCTGGAGCTTCCGGCGATTGCGCTTTCTGAGCAATCTTTTGAATGCGTTTTAACCCGACAGAGCCTGCCGCACCTTTGATTTTATGGGCTTCACTAACAATGCCTTCTTGATCTTTGGCCACCATATTCGAGTCCAATACAGCAAGATAGGCTGGCATGGATTGTTCGAATAAGTGCACGCTATCAATCACGGGTTGGCTACCGACAATCTCAACATAGGATTGCAGCATCTCGAGATCCAGTAACTGCTGATAGAGATCGTCTGGTACTTCTTTTTCCGTATTTGATTTCACTTTAGCGACGCTCTCACCGGCATGATGTTGCGTCATCTTCGCAATCACTTCACGCACCGCCGCTACCGATAAAGGCTTGCTTATCGCAGCATCCATCCCTTTTTGGCGATACTCTTCTTTATCCTTCAATACATTGGCAGTTAATGCCACTAATGGCGGTAATGAGGAGTAATGGGTGCGGTAATAGTGAGCGATATCGAAGCCTGTCATATCCGGTAGCTGAATATCGAGGAACACCAGATCGTACTCTGTTGGGTTAAAGCCTTGGATCGCTTCTTCGCCCGTCATGGCGACCGTCACCTTATGCCCCATACTTTCAAGTAATGAACGAGCAACCGTAATATTGAGCTCAATGTCTTCGACCATGAAAATATTCAGCTGAGTTTGCGGCTCCTGTGGCTCAATCTCAATCGGCGCTTCAGCTAACAAGGGGACTCGGATCGTTACGGTAAAGGTGCTGCCAAAACCCTCTTCACTATTGACGCTGATATCGCCGCCCATCAACTTAATCAACTGACGTGATACGGCTAAGCCGATGCCAGTACCCACCGCATGTAAGTTATCTTTGCCTGACTTGACCTGATAATACATGGCAAAGATTTTTTCTTGCTCCGCTTCCGGAATGCCAATCCCGGTATCTTCAACTTCAATCGTGATCTCTGCCTGCTGCGCATCGCATTCCGCGCTGACCGTCATCACCACACCGCCCTCTTTGGTGAACTTCATCGCGTTACTGAGTAGGTTCCATAACACTTGACGCAGACGTGTCGAGTCCACTTCCACTAAAGAAGGCAAGTCAGTTAACCGTTCTAAATCAAAGCGTAACCCTTTTTGCTCCGCCATTAAGGCCGCCAACACTTCAATTTCTGCCACAAACTCTTCAAAGTTGAGGGCTGCAGGGAAAAGCTCTAATTTACGGCGGTCAAACTTATCCATATCAATAATATCGTTGAAGATATTGCCCAGCGTCACAGCACTGACATTGATGGTTTGTAAATGCTTACGCTGCTCACTGCTCAATGGAGTATCGAGCAGCATCCGACTCAAACCAACGATACCATTGAGCGGAGTGCGCAGCTCATGGCTAATGGTAGAAATAAACGTGGTTTTGTCGCGGCTGGCTTTCTCCAATGATTCTTCATGGCGTTTACGCTCGGTGATATCACGGCCAAAACCGACTAAGCCAAGATGGCGGCCATCTTTGTTATAAAAAGGCACTTTACGCAGTTCAAAGAAGCTTTTACGACCATCTGGGTACTCCAACCACTGCTCGTAAGTAATCGCGGTGTTGTTGTTAAAAACTTGCTGATCCGTTTCGACAATTGATTGAGCAATCTCTTTGCGATAAACATCCCAAGGCGTTAAACCCACTAGCTCACTTTCGCGCTTTCCGGTCAGCTCTTCCATCGCTCGGTTGCAGCCAGAAAACTCACCTTTGGCGTTGCGGTAATAGATCAAATCGGGAGATGCGTCGATGAAAGAGCGTAGCAAAGCGGTACGTTCGGCCAATTCCACTTGGGTTTTTTCACGCTGATACACTTCATTTTCAAGGTCAGCCATCGCTTCTTCGCGTGCCTCTTCTGCCTTGATCCGCTCTTCGATTTCTTGATTGAGTTTAACGATGTTTTGCTGAAGTTTTTGATTGAGTTCTTGATCGCGCGAACGCATGTCTTTGAGTTTAGACACCAATTTCGAGAGGCGTTGGCGTGACTCCTCAAGCTGATCGACCACCACAGAAAGAAAGTACACAGCCCAAGGCGTGATAAGTAAACCAAAGAATACCGAGCGGATAATGTCGATATCATCGACGAAACCGTTGAGGATCAGCGTGATCCCCACTTGTACCACCACAGCCAAAGCAACCAAGGCGAGAGCTAAGAGAATGGAGAAACGTAAAATGCCCAATTTGACTAACAAATCAACGTAATACTGGGCGAGATTTTTCATCGGTTTCATTCACTGCTCCGTCAGATAAAGAGCACTTAGTCTAGCCTTTTTCCCACACAAACGTTAGCAGCACTTATCCACTTCTTGGCGCTGTGACAGGGCGAACCGCACAGTTTTAGTGGTTTGGTTGATAAATCGAGGTCTGATTGCGGCCATTCGCTTTGGCTTGGTATAAAGCCCGATCCGCTAGCTCAACCATTTGCTCAGGTACATCCTCAGGCCGAGGAATAAGCGTCACTATGCCTAAGCTGACGGTAATCCTATCGGCAACCTTAGAATGTTCATGTGGAATCGCTAATCCACGAACTTTCTCATGGATTCGCTCTGCGACCAGTATTGCTCCGGCCTGCGGCGTATTGGGCAGCAAAATACCAAACTCTTCTCCTCCGTAGCGGGCAACACAATCGGAATGGCGATTGGCGACTTGAGTAAAGGCGATCGCTATCTGTTTGAGCGTCTCATCGCCCATCAAATGGCCATAAGCGTCGTTGTAATCTTTGAAATAATCGACATCACACAGAATGATGCTTAATGGTTTGCCTTCACGCACATGCAAATGCCAGAGGGTATGCAGTTGTTCATCAAAACGACGACGATTGGCAACATGAGTCAAGCTATCTAAAAAGCTTAGGCGTTCCAGCTCTTGGTTGGCGGCTTCTAATTGTTCAGCGGCGAGATAGCGCTCCGACACATCTCGCGCCATGATCAGCACGCCATTGGTGCCCGAAGCCGGATCTCGAAAAGGCGATTTCACAACATCAAACCAGATAAACTCGCCATCTGAGCGTTCAATTCTGTCGATGTAGCGCAGAGACTTACCTTGGTGCAGGACTTGGCTATCCGTATCGGAAAGACGCGCATAGATGTGCTCGGGGATCACATCTTGCAGTCGTTTACCAACCAGATCTGACACTTCCGCGATCCCGAGAGCTTCCACAAACGGCTGGTTACAGGCTTGGTAGACCATGTTTTCATTGAAGATACCAATCGAATCGGGGCTAGATTCTAAGATGTTTTGTAAAATCGTATCGCGCTGTGCCAATGCCACTTCGGTGTCACGGCGTTTTTCCATCTCTTCTCTTAATTGACGCTGCATGTTGTACCAGTCGGTCACATCATGACTGATGCCAAGTAGCCCAATATTTTCACCTTGCGGCGACATCAATACCCGTTGGTAGGTTTCTAACAGACAGCTGCGCCCATCAGGCGTCACTGTCCAACAACGCTGACTCGTGCGCCCTTTCATAATGCCTTTAAAAGTAGCGCTGCCCTCTTCAATCCGGCCTTGCCAAAACTGATCAAACGCTCGGTTGGTTGCGATTAAGTGGCCTTCGGTACTTTTAATAAAAATCAGCTCGGAGAGGGAATCAAGTGCCGTGCGCGCTATCGCCAGTGAGTGGCGCTCTTGTTGAATGTCATGGCTGGGACACTCAAAACCAATCACATTCACTAGCCATAATTTCTTCGGCCAACGACGTAAGAGCGAAGCTGAGATCTCTAGAGTTTGCGTCAAATTGCCCTGCACAGGCCAAAGTAAAGGGACGGAGCGCTTTTGCTGTGCACTGCTGGCGAGCGCTCGATAAAAAGCTTGCTGACTCTCTTCACTCTGCTCGGCAGAAAACAGATAGTGACGTCCCACCAAGCGGATCCCCAGTAACAAATACGCGGCAAGATTGGCACGTAAAACGCGCTCCTCTCCTACCAAAAGCACCCCTGACGGTGCATGGTGAAGTAACTGAATCCACTGTTGAGGTTGAACATAGCGCTGCCATCCTGAAAAAAGCCATAGCCCACCACCAAGCACAAGCCCGGCAGCGAACAAAAAACGTACAAATTCAGAGAGAAATTCAGGCATGCATTCAGCGGTGTTATTGATGATCCTTTAAATAGTACAAAAGATTATCTGACTTTGCTGCGGATTATTACTTTAAGTTCAAAGGCGAATACTCAAAAGGCGTGCCGAGCAACGAGCCCTGAGCCCCTTCTTTTTCCAATCTTTGGCCAATGGCTGTCATCGCCCACCAGCGATTTTCGCACCACAACGGGGCAAGTAGCGTTGGCCTGCGGGCTGCGGAAGAGACGCGGTGATAAACAATCTCAGGGGGTGTAGAACGGATCATCTCGCAAGCGATGGACACATATTGATCCTGATCGAGCACCGTTAAACGCCCCGCTCGCCACGCTTTGGCCATAGTGCTGCCTTCTACGATGTGTAAACCGTGCAACTTAATGCCATCGGTGCCTACCTTCAGTACTTGCTGTAACGTGGTGAGGTTTTCAGTGCGCCCTTCACCGGGTAACCCAACAATCAAGTGAGTACACACTTTGATACCTAACGCTCTAGCTTTGGCAGTGATCTCTGCATAGCAGGCAAAATCGTGGCCACGGTTAATGCGTTTTAAAGTCTGGTCGTGCGCCGTCTGTAAACCCAATTCAAGCCAAATTTCATAACCTTGCTGCACATAATCGGCGAGCAACTCAAGCACCGCATCCGGTACACAATCAGGACGAGTGCCAACACACAACCCCACAATATCCGCTTCTTCTAGGGCTTGTTCGTACATGGATTTCAGCACTTGCACTTCCGCATACGTGCTGGTGTAAGCTTGAAAATAAGCGAGGTATTTTTTGGCGCGTTTGATCTCCCCCGCCCGATCTTTCAACTGCGCTTGAATACTCTGCTGCTGAGTATTTTCATCGGCAAACGACGCCACATTACAGAAAGTGCAGCCGCCACGGCCTATCGTGCCATCGCGATTCGGACAACTGAATCCACCATGCAGCGTTAACTTATGGACCTTCTCTCCATAACGGCGTTGTAAATCTTGACCTATGGTGTTCACCAGTTGATGTAAATGCATCGGCTCGCTCAATCTAAATATCTCTCACTACCATCCGTGTAATTTAATTACATTTCCAATCGAATTGGTCACAAATTTTAATCCCTCGCGTTTGATTTCAAACAGCGTCAAATCAATAAATAGGCATAAAATAAACACTATTTGCATTTTGTTGCTAGTTTGTTAAACAAAACATTCATCTAGCTGTAAAAAAATAAACCAAACCGCAGACTTTTCGTTGGAATTTGCGCCAGCAAAATTGTAGGATACTTTCAGTTTTCCGTGCTTTTTTGCTCAATTAATTACAAAAAATGCGGCAGACTATCGGTGATATTCCACACCTACCAAAAGAATCCACTAGTAAAGTGGCTCGACAACAGGAATCTCACTAAGGATTGTCTTTCTCACAATATATTTCCTGTGAGAGACGGAAAGGACGCGGATCTGCTCCCTAAGCAGATTTCACTCAAAACAAAAAAGGACAGGACGTATCGCCCAAGCGACTCATTCAGCGGATGCTGCATGAAGCGTGGCGGGAATAACTGAGTGCACACTCAGTGCGGTTGCGTCCTCAATAACTGGAAGGATGTATCTATGGTAGATAAAGCGCAACGTTCGCGTGGTCTTTATACGCCTGAGTTGGAGCATGATGCTTGTGGCATCGGCTTTGTCGCTCACCTGAAAAATCGCAAGTCTCATCAGGTAGTCACTCAAGCTTTGGACATGCTCGCACGCATGGAACACCGTGGCGGTCAGGGTTGTGACCCTTGCAGCGGTGACGGTGCGGGTATTTTGTTGCAAAAACCTCACGAATTTTTACTCGAAGAAGCGGTTAAACTGGGTATTAAGCTGCCTTCATTCGAAAAGTACGGTGTTGGTGTGGTGCTGTTCCCGAAAGATGAACATAAACGCGCCCAATGCCGCGACATTCTAGAGCGTAATGCCAAACGCCTTGATCTGGATGTGATTGGTTATCGCGTTTTGCCAACCAATAACAGCATGTTGGGTGCAGACCCCCTAAGTACCGAACCACAATTTGAACACGTGTTTATTTCTGGCGGCCCGGGTATGCAGCCTGACGAGCTAGAACGCAAGCTGTACGTGCTGCGTAACTACACAGTTCGCGTCTGCCTTGAGAGCGTGTCGAACATCGGTGATGATTTTTATATCAACTCGATGTCGTACAAAACCTTGGTCTATAAAGGTCAGTTGACTACAGAGCAAGTACCGCAATACTTCCTCGATTTGCAAAATCCGACCATGGTCACTGCACTGGCGCTGGTGCACTCGCGTTTTTCGACCAACACCTTCCCGAAATGGCGACTGGCTCAACCTTTCCGCTACATCGCGCACAACGGTGAGATCAACACGGTTCGCGGCAACTTAAACTGGATGAAAGCGCGCGAAGCGATTTTACAATCCAAACTGTTTACCCAAGCTGAAATCGACATGCTGCTACCTATCTGCCAAGAAGGCGCATCCGATTCCGCTAACTTTGACATGGTACTCGAACTGCTGGTGCTTTCTGGTCGCAGCTTGCCTCACGCTCTGATGATGATGATCCCAGAAGCATGGCAAGAAAACAAAGCGATGGATCCCAAGCGCCGCGCCTTCTATCAATACCACGCTAACGTCATGGAACCTTGGGACGGCCCAGCATCAGTGTGCTTTACCGATGGGGTACAAGTGGGCGCCACGCTGGATCGTAACGGTCTGCGTCCGTCTCGTTATACCGTGACCAAAGACGATTTTCTGATCATGGCTTCCGAATCTGGCGTCGTGGAAATTGATCCGGCCAATGTGGAATACCGTGGTCGTCTGCAACCGGGACGTATCTTTGTTGCTGACCTAGAACAAGGCCGAATTATCTCTGATGAAGAAGTCAAAGACGGTATCGCTTCGGCGCAGCCTTATGAAAAATGGGTAGAAGAAAACCTACTCAGCTTGAAAAAGCTGCCGGATGCCGACAACGTACATAGCCAACCGTCGCCAGAGCGTCTCCTCCATCGCCAACAAGCGTTTGGGGTGAGTAGCGAAGAGGTCAATGACATCATTCTGACTCTCGCGCAAACCGGTTATGAGCCGCTCGGTTCGATGGGTGCAGACTGGCCGGTCGCCGTGCTATCACACCAATCTCAGCATCTCTCCAACTACTTTAAGCAGTTGTTTGCTCAGGTGACTAACCCACCGATCGACCCGATCCGTGAACGCATGGTGATGTCGCTCAACACTTATATCGGCCGCGATCAAAACTTGCTGGCAGAAACCCCAGCGCACTGTCGTAAGGTCGAATTGGAATCGCCGGTCATTTCTAATGCTGAGCTTGAGAAAATCCGGGCAATTGATAACGAGCACTTACAAGCCAAAACCTTAGACATCGTGTTTCGTGCCAGCGATGAACCGGGCAAGCTCGAGCGTGCTCTGAAACGTATTTGCCAATACGCAGAAGATGCAGTGATTGATGGCTATTCGATCATTTTGCTGACCGACCGCGCGGTGAACTCCAACCACGCCGCGATCCCAGCCATGCTGGCTGTCGGTGCGGTGCACCATCACCTGATCCGCAAAGGTCTGCGTTCGAAATGCGGCATTGTGGTGGAAACTGGTGATGCGCGTGAAACGCACCACTTTGCAACTCTACTCGGCTACGGTGCAAACGCAGTCAACCCGTATCTAGTGGTGGAAACCATCGTCGATCTCAAGCGTCAGAAGAAACTTGATGCCGACGTATCGGTAGAGAAATACTTCGAGAATTACCGCAAAGGCGTGAACGGCGGTCTTTTGAAGATCTTCTCTAAAATGGGGATTTCGACGCTGCAGTCTTATCACGGTGCACAGATTTTTGAAGCGCTCGGGATCAGTAAAGCGGTGGTCGATAAATACTTCACTGGCACTATCACCCGTATTCAAGGTTTGACCCTCGACGACATCGCCAAAGAAGTGTTGGTTCGTCATCGCATTGGTTACCCAACGCGTGAAATCCCACTGCAAGTGTTGGATGTCGGCGGCGTGTATCAATGGAAACAGCGTGGTGAGCAGCATCTGTTTAACCCAGAAACGATTCACCTGCTGCAAGAATCGACTCGCCACAAAAATTATCAGCAGTTCAAGAAATACGCAGCCGCGGTGGATAGCCAAGGCGATAAAGCCGTTACTCTGCGCAGCCAGCTTGATTTTGTGAAAAATCCAGCGGGTTCCATTCCGATTGAGGAAGTGGAACCGATCGAGAGCATTGTGAAGCGCTTTGCAACCGGTGCGATGTCGTTTGGTTCTATCTCTTACGAAGCGCACTCCACACTGGCGATTGCGATGAACCGTTTAGGCGCGAAATCCAACTCCGGTGAAGGTGGTGAAGACCCAATGCGTTTTGAGCCAAATGCCAACGGTGATTCAGAGCGTTCAGCGATCAAGCAAGTGGCATCTGGCCGTTTTGGCGTGACCTCTTACTATCTGACCAACGCAGATGAAATCCAGATCAAGATGGCGCAAGGGGCGAAACCGGGCGAAGGTGGTCAGCTACCGGGTGATAAAGTCGATGAATGGATCGGGGCAACTCGTCACTCCACACCGGGCGTCGGCCTGATTTCACCCCCACCGCACCACGACATTTACTCTATCGAAGACTTAGCCCAGCTGATTTTCGATCTGAAAAACGCTAACCGCAAAGGCCGCGTCAACGTCAAACTGGTTTCTGAAGCCGGTGTCGGCACCATCGCATCGGGTGTGGCTAAAGCCAAAGCTGACGTGGTACTGATTGCTGGTCACGATGGCGGTACGGGTGCATCACCCATCTCTTCTATCCGTCATACCGGTTTACCTTGGGAATTGGGTCTGGCAGAAACCCACCAGACTCTGCTCAAAAACGGCCTGCGTAACCGCATTGTGGTGCAAGCCGATGGACAGATGAAAACCCCACGCGATATCGCGATTGCGGTACTGCTGGGCGCTGAAGAATGGGGCGTGGCCACCGCAGCGCTGGTGGTTGAAGGCTGTATCATGATGCGTAAGTGTCATAAAAACACTTGCCCTGTCGGTATCGCCACACAAAACAAAACTCTGCGTGAGCGTTTTGCTGGCCGTGTGGATGACGTTGTGACCTTCTTCCAATACATGGCACAAGGCCTGCGTGAAATCATGGCTGAGCTCGGTTTCCGCACCATTAACGAAATGGTTGGCCAAGCGCACAAACTCAAAGTGCGTGATGATATTGGCCACTGGAAGTACAAAAACCTCGATCTGTCGCCGATCCTCTTTATTGAGCAGCCGCGCAGCGAAGATGGTATTTACTGCCAGACTCAGCAGAACCACCAGCTCGAAAGCGTACTGGATCGCACCTTGATCCAATTGGCAACGCCTGCCCTTGAGCGTGGTGAAGCGATCAAAGCAGAGCTACCGATCATCAACACCGATCGCAGTACCGGCACTATGTTGTCTAACGAAATCTGTAAGGTTTACAAAGACCAAGGTCTACCACAACCAATGCAGGTGAAATTCAACGGCAGTGCGGGACAATCTTTCGGGGCATTCCTCACTAAAGGCGTTTACTTTGAAGTGGAAGGCGATGCTAACGACTACTGGGGCAAAGGTCTTTCTGGTGGCACGCTGGTGCTCTACCCGAACCGTAACGCCACCATAGTTCCGGAAGAGAACATTGTGGTCGGTAACGTCTGTTTCTACGGCGCAACCTCTGGCGAATCTTACATTCGCGGCCTAGCGGGCGAGCGTTTCTGCGTGCGTAACTCAGGTGCCAAAGTGGTGGTGGAAGGTATCGGTGATCACGGCTGTGAATACATGACCGGCGGTGTCGCAGTGATCCTCGGTTCAACCGGCCGTAACTTCGCCGCAGGTATGAGTGGCGGTGTGGCTTACGTGTGGGATAAATCTGGCGATTTCCAATCTAAGCTCAATGCTGAATTGGTTGATCTGGACCCTATCGAAGCGGAAGACAGAGCCCTACTCAAAGAAATGTTAACCAAGCATGTTCAATTCACAGGAAGTGAAGTGGCCAAAGCATTCCTTGCCAACTTTGACGCAAGCCTAGCCACTATGGTCAAGGTGATGCCGCGTGATTACAAAGCGGTACTGCAAAAGCGTAAAGCACAGGAGCAACAAGCCACATTAGCAGCGGAGGCGGTATAAATGGGTAAAGCTACCGGATTTTTAGAATTTGGTCGTGAACTGCCGAAAAAAATCGACCCGGCAGAGCGCATCAAAAACAACAAAGAGTTTGTTCTTAACCAAGAGTTTGGTAAGAAGATCAATCAGCAAGCTTCACGTTGTATGGATTGTGGCGTGCCGTTTTGTCATAACGGCTGCCCGATTGGCAACATCATTCCCGAGTTTAACGATGCGGTGTATCGCGACAGTTGGGAAGAGGCTTGGAATATTCTGAGCTCGACCAACAACTTCCCAGAGTTTACCGGTCGTGTCTGCCCTGCACCTTGTGAAACCGCTTGTGTGCTTGGCATCAACCAAGATCCGATCACCATCTGTAACATCGAAAAAACCATTGTGGAACGTGCTTACCAAGAAGGCTATGCCAAGCCGAAAACGCCACGTTCACGCACTGGTAAAACGGTCGCCATCATTGGCTCAGGCCCTGCGGGGCTTGCCGCGGCGGAGCAGTTGAATGCCGCGGGTCATAGCGTCACCGTGTTTGAGCGGGATGAAAAAGTCGGCGGCTTACTGCGCTTTGGCATTCCGGATTTCAAACTCGGTATGGATGTGATTGATCGCAAAATCAATCTGATGGAGCAAGCGGGCGTTAAGTTCGTGGTCAATGCGCATATCGGTGTAGACATCAACGCTCAACAGTTGCGTCAGGAGTTTGATGCGGTATTGCTGACGGGCGGCTCAACCGTACCACGTGATCTGAGCATTCCCGGACGTGATCTGAAAGGCGTTTACTTCGCGATGCAGTTCCTCGCGCAAAATAACCGCCGAGCCAATGGCATGGATCTGAAAGGGGAAGAGATCCACGCTAAAGGCAAACATGTGGTAGTGATCGGAGGCGGCGATACTGGCTCCGACTGTGTCGGCACCTCTAACCGCCACGGCGCTGCGAGTATCACTCAAGTGGAGATCATGCCGATCCCACCGCAAAAGCGCCCAGTGAATATGCCTTGGCCGCAATACCCTATGATTCTGCGCACCTCCACCTCTCATGAAGAAGGCTGTGAGCGTCATTGGAACATCCTCACCAAAGAGTTCATTGGTAATGAACAAGGTGAAGTGACGGGTCTACGCATCGCTGACATCGTTTGGAAAGATGCAGCCCCCGGTGAGCGACCAAGCTTTGACGAAGTGGCAGGCAGTGAACGCGTCATTCCTTGTGATATGGCATTTCTGGCGATGGGCTTCTTGCATCCCGAGCCACACGGCGTGCTTGCTCAGTTGGGGATTAAGCTCGATGAACGCGGCAATGTGGCGACGCAAGATTTTGCGACCAACCAAAAAGGCGTATTCGCCGCAGGTGATATGCGTACAGGCCAATCCTTGGTGGTGCGCTGTATCAACGAAGGGCGCGAATGTGCGCGAGCCGTTGACACCTTCTTAATGGGCAATACCCATCTTGAGGCAAAAGCGGACTCACTCATGCTGTCAGCATAATCCTCTGTTGGCGCGGGTGATACATCCTCATCCGTGTCAACAGAACCGTTTCCTTCCATATTGTTTTACTTCGGCCAGCACTCCCTGCTGGCCTTTTTTGTGTCTATTCTCATCACACGGGATAAAACCTTGAGTTATCTGTAACTGAGAGAAAACTATCCCATTGAATATAATGGCATTATTTGAAGTATTCCTCGGCAAATACCCTGCAAACCCTATTTTCAACCAATAACTTGACCTTTTGTACAATAAGCTATAGGTTGTGAATTCGGTGAAAATAAAATCCCGCAAAAATGTTAATTAATTAACCTGAAATGTTAGTTAAATATTCAAATTATAAAGATTTAAATGAATAGTTATACCCAAGCCACTTGAAGCCATCGTTAAACGGAAGTGGATGAATCCCCATCAGCATAGATAACTATGTGATTGGAGTAGACAGACACCGCCCATACCGAGGCTGTTTCAAGGAGTAAGGGAATAGTCATTTACTGTCTGGATGACAGAGATGCAAAGGGAGAATTGCAATGGCTCTATACGATCCAAGTCTTGAAAAAGACAACTGTGGATTCGGCTTGATCGCGCACATGGAAGGGCAAGCCAGTCACAAACTCGTTCGTACCGCGATTTCAGCACTTGATCGCATGACTCACCGTGGCGGTATCGCCGCCGATGGTAAAACTGGTGATGGCTGTGGTCTGTTGCTGCAAAAACCTGACTCTTATTTGCGCCTGATCGCAGAAGAGCAACATTGGAAACTCAGCAAACAGTACGCGATTGGCATGCTGTTTCTCAGCCGAGATCCACACAAAGCGCAGCTGGCACAGCAAATTGTAAACCAAGAACTGGCTAAAGAAACCTTGAGCGTGGCAGGTTGGCGCAAAGTGCCGACCAACCCGAAAGTGCTTGGCCCGATTGCCCTCGACTCTTTGCCCGATATTCAACAAGTCTTTATATCCGCCCCGGCCGGTTGGCGTGAGCGCGATGTTGAGCGCCGTCTGTATATTGCGCGTCGTCGCATTGAAAAACAGATTACGGATGATCGCGATTTCTACATCTGTTCGCTCTCGACTCAAGTGTTGGTTTACAAAGGCCTGTGCATGCCCGCAGACCTACCACGCTTTTATCTCGACTTAGCCGACCTGCGTATGGAATCGGCGATTTGCTTGTTCCACCAACGTTTCTCCACCAATACTCAGCCACGCTGGCCGCTGGCTCAGCCGTTTCGCTATCTGGCGCACAATGGTGAAATCAACACCATTGAAGGTAACCGCCAGTGGGCACGTGCACGGGCTTATAAATTCGCGTCACCGCTGCTGCCCGATTTACAAAGCGCCGCCCCTTTTGTGAATGAAACCGGTTCGGACTCTTCGAGCCTAGATAACATGCTGGATCTGTTTTTAGCCGGCGGGATGGATATCTTCCGTGCGATGCGCATGCTGGTTCCGCCCGCATGGCAAAACCATCCGGATATGGATCCGGATCTGCGTGCTTTCTACGATTTCAACTCCAAACACATGGAGCCTTGGGATGGCCCGGCTGGGATCGTACTGTCCGATGGTCGCTACGCGGCATGTAACCTTGACCGCAACGGCCTGCGCCCTGCGCGTTATGTGATCACCAAAGATAAGCTCATCACCCTCGCTTCCGAAGTCGGGATTTGGGATTACGCACCGGATGAAGTGTCTGAAAAAGGCCGTGTAGGCCCCGGCGAGCTGCTGGTGATCGACACTCGCAAAGGGAAAATTTGGCAATCGAGTGAAATTGATAACGACCTGAAAAGCCGTCACCCCTATCGTGAGTGGATGGACAATAACGTCCATAAACTCACGCCCTTTTCACAGTTGCCCGACGATAAGGTTGGTGAGCGCAGCTTTGATGCTGACTTGCTAAAAACCTATCAAAAGCAGTTTGCGATGAGCAACGAAGAGATCGATCAAATCCTGCGCGTGCTGGGCGATATGGCGCAAGAAGCGGTCGGTTCCATGGGGGATGACACGCCGATGGCGGTGCTTTCTTCCAAAGAGCGCCTGATCAGCGATTACTTCCGCCAAAAATTCGCTCAGGTGACCAACCCACCGATCGATCCACTGCGTGAAAAACATGTGATGTCGCTGGCCACCAGCATCGGCCAAGAGATGAACGTATTTTGCGAAACCGATGGTCACGCCCATCGCGTCACTTTTGATTCGCCGATCCTGCTTTACTCGGATATGCAGCAGTTACTGACGCTCAGCGATCAGCACTATCGCAACACCATTCTTGACATCAACTTCGATCCGCAAGAGAAAAATCTCAAACAAGCGGTATTGGATTTGTGTGACAAAGCCGAACAAGTGGTGCGCGAAGGCACCGTTTTAGTGGTGCTCTCCGACCGCGCGTTAACCGCGGATCGTCTGCCGATCCCCGCTGCAATGGCGGTCGGTGCAGTACAAGCTCGTCTGGTGGAAGCCAATTTACGCTGCGATGCCAACATCATTATTGAAACCGGTGCCGCACGCGATCCACACCATTTTGCGGTGCTGATCGGCTTTGGTGCCACGGCCGTTTATCCTTACCTCGCCTACGAAACGCTGGGCAAAATGATTGATGATGGCGCGCTGCAAAAGAGCTATCGCGAAGTGATGCAGAATTACCAATACGGCATCAACAAAGGTCTGTACAAAATCATGTCCAAAATGGGCATTTCGACTGTGGCCTCTTATCGCTGCTCACAACTGTTTGAAGCGGTGGGTCTGCACCGCGATGTGGTTGAGCTCTGCTTTAAAGGGGTTACCACCCGCATTCAAGGCGCGAACTTCGACGATTTTGAGCAAGATCTGTTTAATCTGTCGCGCAAAGCATGGGCAAAACGTAAGCCTCTCGAACACGGTGGTTTACTCAAATACGTCCACGGTGGCGAATACCACGCCTACAACCCAGATGTGGTTGGCACACTACAAAAAGCGGTGAAATCTGGTGAAACGGTGGATTACCGTGACTTTGCTAAACAAGTCAACCAGCGCCCAGTCGCCATGCTGCGTGATTTGCTGCGTTTGAAAACCTCGGATAAACCGCTGCCACTGGAGCATATCGAGCCCGCGAGCGATCTCTACAAACGCTTTGACTCCGCCGCCATGTCGATTGGCGCGTTAAGCCCAGAAGCCCATGAAGCGTTAGCCACCGCGATGAACCGTTTAGGCGGCTATTCAAACTCAGGTGAAGGTGGTGAAGATCCACGCCGTTTTGGCACTGAGCGTAACTCACGTATCAAGCAAGTCGCCTCTGGTCGTTTTGGGGTAACACCGCACTATTTAACCAATGCGGATGTGCTGCAAATTAAAGTGGCGCAAGGGGCAAAACCCGGTGAAGGCGGTCAGCTTCCGGGGCATAAGGTCACGGCGGAGATCGCCAAACTGCGTTATTCCGTTCCCGGTGTGACTTTGATTTCGCCGCCGCCGCATCACGATATCTACTCGATTGAAGATTTGGCGCAGCTGATTTTCGATCTTAAACAGATCAACCCGAAAGCCTTGGTCTCGGTCAAGCTCGTCTCTGAGCCGGGCGTTGGCACGATTGCCACTGGTGTGGCAAAAGCCTACGCCGACCTTATCACCATCTCAGGTTATGACGGCGGCACCGCAGCCAGCCCGCTCACCTCTGTAAAATATGCAGGAAGCCCGTGGGAGCTCGGTTTGGCGGAAACGCAACAAGCCTTGGTCGCCAACGGTCTGCGTCACAAGATCCGTCTACAAGTCGATGGCGGTTTGAAAACCGGATTGGATGTGATCAAAGGAGCGATTTTAGGCGCGGAAAGTTTTGGTTTTGGTACTGCGCCTATGGTCGCCATGGGGTGTAAATTCTTGCGTATTTGCCACCTCAACAACTGTGCAACTGGTGTGGCAACACAGGATGAAACGCTGCGCAAAGATTACTTCAAAGGTCTGCCAGAAATGGTGATGAACTATTTCAAAGGGTTAGCTGAAGAAGTGCGCGGTTATCTGGCCGAATTGGGCGTTGAGAAGCTCACCGATCTCATCGGCCGCACCGATCTACTGGAAGTGGTAGAAGGCATGACCGCGAAACAGAGCAAATTGGATCTCTCCGATCTGCTCGAAGCACCAGTGTCACCACAAAATCTGCCACTGTACTGCACCGAACCGAACACGCCGTTTGATAAAGGGGCACTTAACCAGAAAATCGTCGAAGATGCGCTAGCAGCCGTGGAAAACCAGCAATCGCTGGAGCTCTATTACAACGTGATCAACACCGACCGTTCAATTGGCGCACGTCTTTCTGGTGAAATCGCGAAACGTTATGGCAATCTCGGCGTCGCCACCTCGCCCATCAAGCTCGTCCTCAATGGTACCGCAGGGCAATCGTTCGGGGTCTGGAACGCAGGTGGTCTTGAGCTGTATCTCACCGGTGATGCCAACGACTATGTCGGTAAAGGCATGGCAGGCGGCAAGATTGTGATTCGCCCTCACCAAGGCACCGCTTTTGTGTGTAACGAAGCGACCATTATCGGCAACACCTGCTTGTATGGCGCAACGGGCGGTAAACTGTTTGCTGCAGGTAAAGCAGGCGAGCGTTTCGCGGTGCGCAACTCCGGCACAATTGCGGTGATTGAAGGCGCTGGCGATAACGCTTGTGAATATATGACCGGTGGCATCGTCGCCATTTTAGGCGCAACGGGCGTGAACTTTGGCGCAGGCATGACCGGCGGCTTTGCTTACGTACTCGATGAGAATGGCGATTTCCAAGGCCGCGTCAATGATGAATCCGTTGAAGCGGTAGCCTTGACCGACTTGTATATCCATCAAGAGCATCTGCGCGGTTTGATTGCTGAACACCTCGAAGAGACAGGTTCCGCCCACGCAGAGCAAATTTTGGCGAACTTTGATGAATGGATTCCAAAGTTCTATCTGATCAAACCACAAGCAGCGGACTTACGTACCCTGCTCGGCCATCAGAGCCGCAGCGCAGCCGAACTGCGCGTGCAAGCACAATAATTGGAAGGAGCCTGATTGATGAGCCAAAACGTTTACCAATTTATCGATGTCAATCGTGTGGATCCGGCCAAAAAACCGCTGCACATCCGCAAAATTGAGTTTGTCGAAATTTACGAGCCCTTTACTAAGCAACAAGCCACCGCGCAGGCCGATCGCTGCCTCGATTGTGGTAACCCTTACTGTGAATGGAAGTGTCCAGTACACAACTACATTCCGCAGTGGTTAAAGCTCGCCAATGAAGGACGCATCCTCGAAGCGGCCGATTTGGCGCACCAGACCAACAGCCTGCCTGAAGTGTGTGGCCGGGTTTGCCCGCAAGATAGGCTGTGCGAAGGTTCATGTACCTTGAATGCGGATTTCGGTGCCGTCACCATTGGCAACATCGAAAAATACATTACGGATACCGCCTTCGAAATGGGCTGGAAACCCGACATGTCCAACGTGGTCTGGACCGACAAAAAAGTCGCTATCATCGGCGCGGGACCAGCTGGTCTTGCCGCCGCGGACATTCTGGTTCGCAACGGTGTACGACCTGTCGTGTTTGATCGCTATCCCGAAATCGGCGGTCTGCTCACCTTTGGCATTCCCTCATTCAAACTTGAAAAAGGGGTAATGGAAAATCGTCGCCGCATTTTTAGCGAGATGGGTATCGAGTTTCGTCTCAATGTCGAAGTCGGCCAAGACATCACACTGCAACAACTGCTGGATGAGTACGATGCGGTTTTTCTCGGCGTCGGCACTTATCAATATATGCGCGCTGGCTTAGCCAACGAAGACGCCCCCGGCGTTTATGATGCACTGCCGTTTTTGATCTCCAACACCTATAAAGTGATGGAACTTAACAACGAGGCGCCATTCATTGATATGGCAGGAAAAAATGTCGTGGTGCTCGGCGGTGGTGATACGGCGATGGACTGCGTGCGCACCTCGATTCGCCAAGGCGCATCTCGCGTGATTTGTGCTTATCGCCGTGACGAAGAAAACATGCCCGGCTCACGCCGTGAAGTGAAAAACGCCAAAGAAGAAGGCGTTGAATTCATGTTTAACTTGCAGCCGCTGGGAATTGAAGTGAATGCCCAAGGCCAAGTGACTGGCGTGAAAGTGGTCAAAACCGCGCTTGGAGAACCGGATGCGGCAGGTCGTCGCAAACCTGAACTGGTCGCAGGCAGCGAGCACGTCTTGCCTGCCGATGCCGTCATCATGGCGTTTGGTTTCCAACCGCACAAAATGGCTTGGCTAGAACCGTTTGATGTCGAGCTCGATCAATGGGGACGCATCAAAGCCCCTGCCAAGCAGACTTACCAGTATCAAACCACCAATCCCAAGATTTTTGCTGGTGGTGATGCGGTTCGCGGCTCGGATCTAGTGGTCACGGCCATTGATGAAGGACGCAAAGCTGCCGAGGGAATTCTCGACTATCTTGGAGTCTAGCTCACAGTTTTGGGATTAGATCGAAGCAAACAACAAAGGATTCATAGTGTTATGGATCCTTTTTTATTTTTGCTACCTATAATGAGCACAAAATAGATTGATAACCCTAAACGATTTGCAGTGGCGGACACTCCATCTGCCACCTCATGTTAATGGGGGATCTGAGATGAGAGTGAGCTTACCAACATGCACCCATCGTTTTATGCCATTATTGCTGCCTTTTCGCTTACCGCCTGCAGTCAGGGAGTCGATTCTATGCCAGACCGCACCGCCACGCCTTGCGCCAATCGACCGAACTGTGTTTCAACTCAAGATGAGCGGGATAAATTTAACCTTGCACCGTTTATTTTGCGCCCTGGGGTCACGATTGATCAGGTTGAACGGATTGCTCTTTCTCTTCCTGGTGCGGTGACCGCTGAAAAAAATGCCCAGTATGTCCGTATCGAATGCACCTCCAAAGTATTCCGCTTCGTCGATGATCTGGAACTCAAAATCGAACAAGATCACTTATGGGTTCGCTCTGAATCGCGGATTGGCTACAGTGATTTTGGAGTGAATCGTCGCCGCGCTGAAGAGCTGCGCGAAAAGCTCACGCTGTCTGGTTTACTTGAGCAACCCTAATCTCGATCGCCCCTAACCTCGATCGATTGCGTTCGCTCATGCTACACTGCGGCCTGTTTTCCTATTGATAGATGAAAGAGAGCCCCTATGAAAATCGGCATCATCGGCGCAATGCAACAAGAAGTCGCCATCCTGAAAGATCTCATCGAAGACGTGCAAGAAGTTAACCAAGCCGGTTGTACTTTTTACAGCGGTCAAATCCAAGGTATCGACGTCGTTTTACTGCAATCAGGCATTGGTAAAGTCTCAGCAGCATTAGGCACCGCTTTGCTGATTAGCCAGTATGCGCCGGATGTGGTGATCAATACGGGTTCTGCAGGCGGCTTTGACGCAAGTTTGAATGTGGGTGATGTGGTCATTTCAAGCGAAGTGCGCCATCACGATGCGGATGTGACTGCGTTTGGTTATGAAATTGGCCAAATGGCGGGCCAACCCGCCGCCTTTAAAGCCGACGAGAAATTGATGACGGTGGCGGAACAAGCGCTGGCTCAATTGCCAAATACTCATGCGGTGCGCGGCCTTATCTGTACCGGTGATGCGTTTGTGTGCACCGCTGAACGTCAGCAATTTATTCGCCAACATTTCCCAAGCGTTGTTGCGGTAGAAATGGAAGCCTCTGCGATTGCGCAAACTTGTCACCAATTCAAGGTGCCCTTTGTGGTGGTTCGCGCGATTTCTGACGTTGCTGATAAAGAATCTCCACTGTCGTTTGAAGAGTTCTTGCCACTGGCCGCCAAAAGCTCTTCCGCTATGGTGCTGAAAATGGTCGAACTGCTCAAATAAGCGAGTTCATTAATGGAAACTGGGTTTTCCCACTTTTATGCCAATGGTGCGCTCCTCGTGATGTGGGGCGCACTCTTATTTCATCTGCTGCTGCCTATTCCTCATGCTGCGCACCCAGTCACTTTGTGGCACAAGTTTGCTGAACTGCTGGCAAGTAAGGTCAACACGCCAGCCAGTTATGCGCAAAATCTCCTGTCTGGCGCCCTCGCATGGGGGTTGATGATTTTCCCGACGATGGCACTTCTTTGGGCACTCAAACCCTTAGTCTGGCAACCACAACTATTTGATTTAGCGCTGCTGCTTCTGTCATTAGATTGGCGACGCCAAGAGACTTTAGCCAATCAACTGGCACAAGCTCTCGCGAAAGAGGACAAGCCACAAGCACGCGCCTTATTACAACCTTTTGTCAATCGCCAGACCACGACACTGTCCGCGCTGGGGCTTGGCAAGGCGGGAGTGGAAACCTTAGTCATGGGCTTTGGCCGTAACGTGATTGGCGTGCTGTTTTGGTATGGAGTACTGGGTGGCAGCGGCGCATTCTTGTATCGCTTAATTGCCGAGCTGGCTCGTGCTTGGTCACCGTCGCGCGCCACCTTCCAACCGTTTGGTTTTACTGCGGTGCGTATTCTCGCCCTGCTTGATTGGTTGCCACTGCGTCTATTTAGTCTGTTGATTATTCTCGGTAAACAAGCGGGGACGATTTTCAAAGCGGTACTCGAACAAAGCCGCAGCTGGCCACTGCCGGGACCCGCTTGGCTACTGTGTGCAGTTGGCAATAAATTGCAGCTCGCCTTAGGCGGCCCTGCCATTTATGGTGAGCAAAAAAGCGTACGCGCCAAAATTGGCGGGCGCATCGCCCCAGCGGCGATTCATATTGCGCAAGTGCAAAGCCTTATCGCGTGGCGTATCTTCGTTTGGATAGCGCTAGAAAGTTTACTGTTACTACTGATTTATCGCGGAGTATAAATGCTTGTTATCCGGCTTATCGCCTGCACGTTTCTGTTCATCACCCCAAGCTTATTGGCCAAGCCTTTTCCCGCCGAGCGCATCATCAGCCTTGCCCCTCACGCGACAGAAATTGCTTATGCCGCCGGTTTGGGAGATAAGTTGGTTGCGGTGAGCGAGTACAGCGACTATCCGCCACAAGCGCTCGAACTGGAGCGCGTCGCCAATCATCAAACCATCAATATCGAGAAAATCCTGACGCTCAAACCCGATTTGCTCATCGCTTGGCCGGCGGGCAATCCACCGCGTGAATTGGCCAAACTGCGCCAACTCGGTTTTACGATTTACGATTCACAAACCAAAACACTGGATGAAATTGCCGATAATATCGAAGCATTGAGTCACTATTCGGCCAACCCTGACGTTGGGCAAAAAGCGGCACACGACTTTCGGCAACGTTTACAGGATTTACGCACGCAATACGCGAGCAATCAGCCGATCCGTTATTTCTATCAACTCAGTGAAAAACCCATCATTACCTTGGCTCAAGGTCACTGGCCGAGTGAAGTATTTAGCCTCTGTGGGGGCGTCAATATTTTTGCCGACAGTGAGGTGCCCTATCCGCAAGTAAGCATAGAGCAAGTCTTGGTTAAACAGCCGCAAGTGATTTTTACCTCAGAGCATGCGATAGCCAATGGCCATATGTGGCGAGCTTGGCAGGCAGAGCTCAGCGCCGTGCAAAACAATCAGGTTTGGGCACTCAATGCCGATTGGTTAAACCGCCCGACCCCAAGAACCCTAGATGCGGTAGAGCAAGTGTGCACATACCTCAAAATTGCACAAAAGCAGTAACTTTAGCGGATTAAATCTCGTAAAATCCGCCCCAATTTGCCTGCTCGATATTTTTCATCGTTGTGTAGATAGTGAGACCGCTTTGGATACTTCTCTGCTTTATCTGATTGATATGTTTGGTACTGCCGTTTTTGCGGTTTCTGGAGTGCTCTTAGCGGGGCGTTTGAAAATGGATCCGTTTGGCGTCATGGTCCTCGCCAGCGTGACCGCGATTGGTGGCGGCACGATTCGCGATATGGCGCTCGGAGCCACTCCGGTATTTTGGATCAAAGACACCAACTACCTGTGGGTGATTATGATCACCTGCGCCCTGACCATGCTACTGGTGCGTCGCCCGAAAAGACTCGCGTGGTGGATTTTGCCCGTGTGCGATGCGATTGGCCTTGCGGTTTTCGTCGGGATCGGGGTTGAAAAAGCGCTGATCTATCAAGATTCTGCTTTAATCGCGATCATTATGGGCGTGATAACGGGCTGCGGCGGTGGAATTATCCGCGATGTCCTTGCCCGAGAAATTCCTATGGTGCTGCGCAGTGAAGTGTACGCAACCGCCTGTATTATCGGTGGCATTTTCCACACTACCGCACTGGCGATGGGCTACAGCAGCTCGACCGCTCTGCTCTCTGGCGTTTTTTCCACGCTCTTAATTCGTCTCGGAGCGATCCGCTGGCACCTTTCTCTGCCAACCTTTGCCCTGACCAAATAACAGGCTCGGCACCTAACGCCCCATGCGAGGTGCCGCTATCCAGAAAATCTCCCCATATTTAAAGCTCAGTTCACTTTGTGAGCTTAATGCACGACCTCGCTTGAGATTCCACATACAATCCCCGCATCTATTCCCATTTGTCATCAACACATGTTACTCGAAGGCATTGAAACCTTACTGGTGCTCAGCAAAGAAAAAACCATGAGCCGTACCGGTAGCCAGCTCTATATCAGCCAGTCGGCAGTCAGTAAACGCATTGCGAACTTAGAGAAAAAACTCGGCAAGAAACTGATTGTTCCAGCGGGGCGACATATCAAATTGACCGCCGATGCCGAGCAATTAATTGCCAGCATTGGCCCCACCTTCAATGAGTTGCATGGTTTGATTTTCGAGCAGCAGACACTGGAAGACAACACGCTGCTGCGTATGGATTGCTCGGAGACGTTAGTCGCGGGTTATCTTGGCCAGACGATGGGGCAACATCGCAAGCAGGATCCGCATTGGGTGATCACCACCAACCACACACCGCGAATTGTCGAGAATGTGCAGTCTGGCAAAGCCACCTTAGGCTTTTGTGCCGGCTATCTGCCCGCCAATCACGGTTTGCTGACCTTTCATCTAGGTGATGAGCCATTTACCGTGATTAGCCAAGCGCCGCTGCACGCACTGCCAAGTGAGCTTATCACCAATGATTTAGCTAATCCCGCCAATACCTATCAAGCGGCCATGCTGCACAAACAAGGCATTCGACCCGCGATGGAGATGGACTCTTACACCGCGGCGGCACAGCTCGCGCTCGGCGGCATGTTACCCGCCCTAGTGCCACGCTCGATTGTCAGTACCCTAAAAATTGAGCCCCAACACTGCTTTGATTTTGCTGAATTAGCAGACCTTACTCGGCCGATTCATATTTGTCTGCGTGCCAGCCGGTATCGCAGCTCTAGAGTCCAAGCATTGATAACAGCGCTGCATGATGCTGTTCCCAAAGCAGTTTTAGTGCCATCAGCATAGACATGGTGATCACCAACGGTCGGATCCAACGCTGCCCTTTGCTGATCACCACTTTTGCGCCCATACGAGCGCCGATAAATCCACCGACCGCCATGGTTAAGCCAATTTCCCAAATCGGCAAACCAGCGATTAAGAAGAAGGTCAACGCGGCAATGTTGGAAGTGAAATTCAGCACTTTGGTACGCGCGGTGGCTTCCACCAAACTAAAATGCCCCAAAGCCACAAAGCAGACGGTAAAAATTGAGCCAGTACCGGGGCCAAAAAAGCCATCATAAAAACCGATACCAAAACCCACCGTGAAAGCAAACGCGGTTTCGGATAAAGGCGCAGGCCCTGTGTGCGTTTTGGTGGTCGGAGCCAATAAGAAATAGAGCGAAATTCCGAGCAGTAACAGGGGGATAAGGCTGGTTAGCAAAGTGGCATCAATATATTGCACTGCTTCTGCGCCAAGCGCCGCGCCAACAAAGGTACAAGCAATCGCCAATCGCATCGCTTTGAGGCTCACAACGCCCTTGCGCACAAAATAGAGTGTGGCCGAAAAGCTACCAAAGGAGCTTTGCAGTTTGTTGGTCGCCAGAGCTTGAGTCGGCGGCACTCCCGCCGCCAGCAGGGCTGGTAAAGTCAGCAAACCGCCACCGCCCGCCATGGCATCAATAAATCCCGCAACTCCCGCCACTAAAAACAGCAGCCCCAATACTTCCAGTGAAAGTTCCATTTCTAATCAACATCTTGAATGACAAAGCGCAACAGTATCACTGCTCAAAACATCAAAACAGCGAAACGCAAGACGACAATCTATTCCATTTATTCATCGATGCCACATACGCCTCTGTTACATGCATCTTCCTCTTCTAGGGGGAGGCAGGGAGGGGGTGTTTCGCGCCAGCTTCGCTAAAACACTGGCAATTTATCCTTCAACGATAACGCAAATGTTACTCGCCCCTCCCCCTTCTAGGGGGAGGCTGGGA